>NZ_QURO01000004.1:1837500-2028157 GCF_003426945.1 Thermus sediminis | reverse complement strand
CCGGCTGGAGGTGGTGGAGCTCAAGGTGGCGGGCTACCGCCTGGAGTGGCAGGGAGAGCGCCGCACCCAGGACGAGGTCATCCTCCGGGAGCTCCCCAGGCCGGGAAGCCTCTTCAGCCTCCCCGAACTGAGGCGGGGCATCGCCCGCCTCCTGGCCACGGGCCTCCTCGCCGAGCCCCCCGGGTCTCCCTGGCCCCGTCGGAGAGGCCCGAGGAGGTGGTGGTAGTCCTGGGGCTAAGGGAGGCCCGGACCGGCCTCTTCCAGCCCGCCATTGGCTGGAGCTCCCTGGGAGGCTGGTCGGGGAGCGTGGCCTTCAGGGAGGCCAACCTCTTCGGCCTGGCCCACCAGGTGGGCGTGGACCTGGCCTTCATCCAGAACGACGCCCGGGACAACCTCTCCCTTTCCGCCAGCTACAGCATCCCTTGGCTCTACGTGGACTTCCTGGACCTCAAGGACGTGCGCACCGGCCTCTCCTTTAGCCTCTTCTCCACCCCCATCGGCAACAACAAGCTCCTGGACGGCACGGCGGACACCGGCTGGGAGTACACGGAAAGGCGCACGGGGGGCGGCTTCAACCTCACCCGCCCCTTCTCTAGGGAGCTGGAGAACCTGAGGCTCTCCTTGGGCCTTTCCGCCCGGCGCTCGGCCTACGCCCTGGAGGTTTTTGATCCAAGGGCCCCCTGCGACCCCGCCGTCACCGACCCCGCAAACCCCAGGTACTGCGACGGCACCGGCTACAGGAACCCGCCCTGGCCCAGTCCCTCCTCCCCACCCCCGGCTGGACCCTGAGGCTGGACACGGGCCTGGCCTACGTGGACGTGGACGACCCCCGCTTCCGCACCCAGGGGTACGAAGCGGGCCTCTCCACCGGCCTGGGCCTTTCCCTTCCGGACACGGGGGGAAGGAGCCTCTTCGTGCCGGTGGTGGTCACGGGCAAGACCTACTTCCCCCTGGACGAGGCCCGGCGCCAGGCCCTGGCCCTCCGCCTCTCCGCGGGCACCCTCCTGGGCTCCCCCCCGGAAAGCGAGCGCTTCTTCCTCTCCGGGGGCGGGGCCGAGGCCTTCCTCCTAAGGGGGTACGAGGACCGCAAGTACGGGGGGCTTTCCTTCGCCACGGGGAGCCTCGAGTACCGCTACGACTTCGCCCTCTCCCCCCAGGGGGGACCAACCTCTACGGCATCCTCTTCACCGACCTAGGCGTTGCCGACAACACCGGAGGCTCAAGTGGGGGGTGGGGATCGGCCTCCAGCTGGACCTGGACCTCTTCGGGGCCCTCCTCCCCTCCCTGCGCCTGGACTACGCCTTCAGCCCGGAAAGCCCCACGGGGAGGATCCACTTCCGCATCGGGCCCATGTTTTAGAGGTCTTTCAGGATGCGCTCCAGCTCCCGCTTAAGAGGCTCAAGCTCCTCGCTGACGATCTGCCAAAGGACCTGTGGACTCAGGCGAACGTACTCGTGCACGGCGTAGTTCCGAAGGGCCTTTATGGCCCTCCAAGGCAGCTGTGGGTAAGCCTCCAAAAACTCCTCGGGGAGACGGGCCACCGCTTCGCCTATGACCACAAACTCGTAGGTCACCGCTCGGAGGGTCTTGGTGTCCTTTACAAAACTCTCCTGGTCCAGGCCCTGAACAAAGGCCTGGATGTTGGCGATGGCCGCCAGCATGTCCCCTAAGCGCTCCTTTATGCCCTAGGCCGCACGAACGGCGCCCCGCAAAGCGCTTTCCCTGAGGTCCTCCCGCAGGCCATCAGGGGTTGTGAGGTCCACAGATCGGCCAAGCCAGGCTTCCAGGCGCTCCTTCAGTTCAAAGAAGGCGAATCCCAGAGGGCGCTCCAGCACCACGATGAGGTCCACGTCGCTCTCCGGGCTGGCCTCGCCCCGGGCGATGGAGCCAAACACATAGACCTCCCGAACGCCAAGAGCCTTAAGCTCCCCCCGGTGGGCTTCCAAAATGGCCCGCACCTCCTCGAGGCCCATACCCTTAGGCTAAGGGCCCGTACGTTGGTTTCGCAACATGGGATGTCCAGGTGGGAGCTCTGGCAAGGCCTTTTTGGGGCCCCCGCCGCGGCGAAAGCCGCGGTGGGGTACTTAGCCCAAAGGCGCTCCGCCCTTGTCAGCGGGGCGCCTACCGAAGCAAACTAGGAGGGACCTCCCATGAAGGTGTACCTCGGCCTCTACACCGCCAGGCTGGAAACCGGGGCCCGGAGCCTCAAGGAGAAGCGGGCCCTCATCAAGCCTGCCCTGGAGAGGGTGAAGGCCCGCTTCCCCGTGTCCGCCGCCAGGCTCCACGGCCTGGACGCCTGGGGGTACGAGGTGGTGGGCCTGAGCCTCCTGGGGAACGACCCAAAGTGGGTGGAGGAAACCCTGTGGGCAGCGGCCCGCTTCCTGGCGCAAAATGGGGCCTTCCGCGTGGCCCTGGAGGAGTTCCGCCTCGAGGCCTTTGAGCTGGACGGGGTCCTCTAGGGAAGTAATACCCCATGCTGGCCCAAGCCAGCATGGGGTGGTATAAACCGTTCCTCCTGTAACCGAAGGACCACGGAGCATCCACCCCCTCGCCGGCGAGGCGCTTCACGCGGCTTGGTCCGGGTAGGGGTAGACCCTCTCTGCCCCGAGGACCTCGGCCGCGTAGAGCAAAGCGGTGCGCAGGCCCTCCGGGGTCAGCCGGGGGAGGGCTTCCAGGAGGGCCTCTGGGCTCTCCCCAGCGGCGAGGCGGCGGAGGATCTCCTCCACGGTGATCCGGGTCCCCGCCACTACAGGCTTCCCTCCCATCACCTCAGGGTCCGCCACGATGAGGTCCACCACACCCTACACCCGCTCCACCGCCAACGCCGTGGACCCCCCGGTCCCGTGGCAGATGGCGGCGAGGCCCCTTTCCTCCCCCCTCACCCGGAGGGCGTTCAGGAGGGTCACCACGATCCTGGCCCCGCTCGCCCCGATGGGGTGGCCCAGGGCCACCGCCCCCCCGAAGACGTTGAGGCGCTCGTAGGGGACGGAGAGGAGGCGGCTGAAGAGGATGTTGTTCAGGGCGAAGGCCTCGTTGTTCTCAAAGAGGCCGAAGTCCGAGATCCTCATGCCCAACCTCTCCAGAAGCCGCCTCACCGCGGGGATGGGGGCCTCGGGGAAGCGCCAGGGCTCCCCGGCGGCCCAGGCCCCGCCCAATACCTTGGCGATGGGCTTAAGCCCGTGGGCCCGCACCGCCTCCCCCGAGGCCAGGAGAAGGGCCGCCGCCCCGTCGGAGATCTGGCTGGCGTTGCCCGCGGTGAGGATGCCGTCCTTCCGGAAGGCGGGCCTCAGGGCGGCCAGGGACTCGAGGGTGGTCTCGGGGCGGATGCCCTCGTCCTTCTCCACCACCACCGGGCCCTTCTTCCCCGGGACCTCGAGGGGAGCGATCTCAAAGGCGAAGAGGCCCCCCTCCGTGGCCTCCCAGGCCCGCCGGTGGGAGAGGTAGGCGGCCTCGTCCACCTCCTCCCGCCCCACCCCGTAGTCCTGGGCCAGCCTTTCCGCCTGCTCCCCCATGGCCTCCCCCGTGAAGGGGTCGGAAAGCCCGTCCCGGAGGAGGATGTCCTGTAGCCCCTCCGGGGCCCCCATGAGGAACTTGTACCCCCACCGGGCCCGGTGGGAGAGGTAGAAGCCCGCCTGGCTCATGGACTCCATCCCCCCGGCCAGGACCAGGTGGGCCTCCCCCGTCCTGATGAACTGGTCGGCGTTGATGAGGGCCATCATCCCCGAGGCGCAGACCATGTCCACCCCGTACCCGTCCACCTCCTTGGGGATGCCCGCCCTAAGGGCCGCCTGCCTGGGCAAAAGCTGCCCGTGCCCCGCCCTTAGGACGTTGCCGAAGACGTAGAGGTCCAGGTCCTTCCCCTCCACCCCGGCCCGCTCCAGGGCCGCCCGCATGGCGTGGGCCCCAAGCTCCACGGGGCTCACGTCCTTCAGGACCCCCCCGAACCGGCCGATGGGGGTCCTGGCCGCGGAAACGATGTAGACCTCCTGCATAGGCCCATCATACCCTTGGGCACCTTCTGCCGGGGCCCCCGTGCTGGCCCAGGCCAGCAGGGGGTGGTGTTGTATCCCCCTTTTGGGGGATGCACGCCGGGGCCTGGGCCCCCATCATGAAGGGTATGAGGAAGGGTATTGCAACCCCTATTACCCTGGTGGTCCTGATGGTGGTCTTCACGAGCCTTCTTGCGGCCACCGGCTACATGGCCTTGGGCGCCCTAAGGGGCGGGGCCTCCGAGCGGGCCACGTACCAGGCCTTTACCCTGGCGGAAAGCGCCCTCGAGGCCCTTCCCCTCCTGGTCCGGTGCGGGAGAGACCTGCCGACGGATTACACCCTAGGCCCTGGCTTGGAGGCCAGCTACAGGTACCCCGATGGGCAAACGGCCGTACCCCCAGGCGGGGGAACGGTCAGGGTTCAGGCGGTGGCCCAGTCTGGGGGGACGAGGGCCCGAGTAGAACGGACCTTTTCCGTGAGTTGCGGGTTCACAGGGGCCATCCCCGCTGCCCTCACCTCGAGGCCCCGCATAGAGGTCAGAGGGGACGCCCAGGTCATCGGCCAGGACTTCGGGAGCGCCACGGGGCTCCTCGAGGTCACCACAACTAGCCTGTTCTTGAACCTCCTCGTGCCCCCAAGCGGGAGCTTCACCCTAGGCGTTCAGGACGCCACCCTGATCCCCCTCGGTAGCTACGTGCAGATCCCCACCGGAGGCGCTCCGAAGACCTACCGGGTGGAGGGCAAGGATGGGAACACCCTCACCCTCAGCCCCCTCTTCACCCCAGGCCCCACGGACCTCGTCCTTCCGGGGGCCCAGGTCCACCTGGTGCAGTTTGGCGTGAAGTCCTATGGCCCCCCGGACACCCTGTTCCTCAACGACGCCCGCGGCCTAATCCCAGGGCAGACCATTAGAGTGAACGGCCTCGAGGGCACCCTCCGCGAGGTGGACCTGGCCACGGGACGGGTGGCCGTGGAGTGGAGGGGGCCCCCTCCCACCGCCATCCCCGGGGGCTCATCTACGTGGCGGGGGATTACGACCAGCAGGGCAACGCGGTCCTAACCGGGGCCGTGGTGGTGGAGGGCGTGGCGGACTTGCAGAGCTGCACCGGCAACGAGTGCTGGACCCAGATCGCCGGCACGGGCCAAGGGGGCGGCAAGATCGTCTACGATCCCCAGGTGCTCCAAGGGCTTAGGGTGGCCAGCGGGGGAACCCGGGTGGTGGCCGTACCCGGCACCTGGAGGCGCCTATGAGGCGGGGCCTTTCCCTGTTGGAGCTCCTGATCGTGCTCGCCGTCCTGGGCCTCCTCGCCGGCCTCGGAACCCCCAACCTCCTCCGCTTTCGGGCCCAGGCGGAGCTGGACGAGGCCGCCCGCTCCCTGGCCCAGGCCTTCCAGTACGCCCGGACCGAGGCCAAGCGAACCAATAGCCCAAGGTGCGTCCGGGTTTGGCGGGAGGGCTTTGCCGTGGGGGGCGAGTGCGCCAACCTCAACGCCCCCACCCAGAGGCTATCCCAAGCGATCGTGGACGGGACCAACCACAGGAACTTCCCACCCCTGGACGTGGCCTTCCACCCCCCGTACGGCACCACGGACGCACCCCTGAAGAAGTTCACCCTTAAGCACGCCCGCTACCCAGGGCTCATGAGGAACGTGCACGTGATCGGTGTGACGGGAAGGGTGGTGGTGCGGTGAAAAAGGGCTTTTCCCTGCTGGAGCTTCTGGTGGCCCTCGCCGTCTTCGGCCTCCTCAGCGCCGCCATTCTCGGGGGGCTCCTCGGGGTCTTCCAGGTGAACCGGGGCGCTAGCCTGGAAGCCCGGGCGGTGGTGGTGGCCAAGGACTACCTGGAGCGGGCAAGGAGGGAGAGCACCTACAATAACGCGCTCCGCCTTCCCCCCTTGGGCCAGACCGCTGGCTTCAGCGTGGCCCTGGCGGCGGCGGGGCGCCTGGACCCGACCCAGCCCCTTAGCTTCGCCCCTTGCGCCGGGGACCCCTCCTCGGGGTACACCTGCACGGTGGCCTGCTCCCCGGGTCCCTGCCGCCTGGTGGCGGTGAGGCTCACCCTCGAGGGCGGGGGCAGGACCTACACCTTCTACCGGGAGTGGCCGCTATGAGAAAGGGATTCTCCCTGCTGGAGACCCTGGTGGCCTTGGCGGTGCTGGCCGTCTTCACCGCCGCCCTCCTCGCCTTCACCCAGGGGAGCTTAGGGGCCAACCGCCTCGCCCGCAAACAGGCGCAACTCCTAGAGGAGCTCAAGGACGCCGCGGGCTACCTGGCGGACACCCTCCAGGAAGCGCAACGGGTGTTCAACTCCACCACCCTAAACGGGCAAGCCTGCGCTCCCCCCACCTGCTTAGCCGTCCTAGTGCCAGACCCCGTAAACCCGGGAAAATGCGCCCTAAGGGCCTACCGCCTAGAACCGCGGTCCGGGGTCGGGGAGGACTACAAGGCCCCCGACCCCTGGGCCGACACCCACACCCTCATGCTCAGGGAGTACCGCCTCAGCAACCTAGGGTGCAACACCGCCACCTTCAGCAACGCCCAGCCCTACGTGGTGCTGGACCTGGTGGACAACGACCCCAACCTGGCCCCTTTCCGGGTGGGCGCCTCCCCCACCTCCATTACCCTCAACATCCGGCTCAAAGCCCAGGAAGCGGGGCGCACCTTGCGCGTCCCCGGTCCCAACGAGGCCTATACCATCCGGGTCTACCCCCGGAACGTCCCGTAGCTTTTCACATGGTTTTAACACCCCTCCCCCATCCTGAGGATGACCCCCCCAAAAGGGGGGTTGACAAGGGCCCCAAGGGGCCAAAAGATAGAGCTAGAAAGGAGGTGGGAAGCGGTTAGGGCAGTAAGGCGCAAGGTTAAGGTTCGGTAGGCAAATCGGCTCCAGGCACTCATGGCCGCGCGAATGGATGAAGGCGCGGAAAACCCTAAGGAGAAGAAAGTATGCGGACTAAAGGCTTTACCCTGATTGAGCTCCTGATCGTCATCGCCATCATCGGCATCCTGGCGGCGGTGCTGGTGCCCAACCTGCTCAACGCCCGGCGCACGGCCACCCAGCAGGCGGCGGTGGCCCATGGGCAGAACGTCTACAAGGTGGTCGCCGCCTATCTGGCCGAGAGTCCTCAGCATTCAGCCCAGGACATCAACGACACAAACTGCGCCGATGGCTTCACGGCCGGTTCCTTTAGCGTTGGACAGGCTCCCGCTGGTGTGGGTTGCACTTACAACGCTACCGGCCCCGATAGCTTCACGATTACCGTCACCGCTCCCGGCAACTTCTCTAAGACGTTCCCCTAACCTGAGCTACTAACCGCCTAGGGGGCAGGGTAATCCTGCCCCCTTCTTTCACCGAGGCCCATATGCTCAACAAGGGATTTTCCCTTCCAGAAATCGTCGTGGTTTTAGCTGCCATCGGGGTCCTCGCTTCGCTTCTGATAGCCAACCTCTTAAGCGCTCGCAGGCTCGCCGAGGACCGACTGGCCCTGGCCCACGCCCACAATGTCCTGAAGGCCGCCTGGGCCCATGTGGCCGAGGACCCCGGGGCCTCCCCTGTGGGCGGGGACTGCACGGACGGCTTCGCGGCGGGAAGCTACAGCGTCCCGGACCCCGGGCCTGGGGTGGCCTCCTGCCAGGTCACCTGGACGGGGCAGTTCTTCCGGGTGGAGGTGCAAAGCCGCTCGGGCGGGAGCTTCACCCTGCCCTAGCGCCAAGACTCTACAGGCCCGCCCGGGACATCATTGCCCTTGCGGGCAACCCGGTAGTTCATCAACCAGGACCCAAGCCCCCGCCAACAACCCATGGGCCGGGGGCCGGGGCGGGCGACCGGTGCCTCCAGCCCCCTCCCCCCCTGGGGAGAAAGAGGGGCCGCACCCCTGACGCTCCCTTTCGCTAAAATGAAGCAGGCTATGACCCCGCAGGTACCCTTCCCTTCCCAAGCCCTGGCGGAGGTCTGCCGTCGGTACGGGGTCCGGCGCCTCCTCCTCTTCGGCTCCTTCGCCCGGGGCGAGGCCGACAAGGAAAGCGACGTGGACCTCGTGGTGGAGTTCTTCCCCGGGCGCACCCCAGGCCTGGGCTTTGTGAGGCTTCAGGAGGAGCTGACCCGCCTCTTCGGGCGCAGGGTGGACCTCCACACCCCGGGAAGCCTGAGCCCTTACCTTCGGGAGGAGGTCCTGAAGGAGGCCCGCCCTATCCATGAGGCGGCGTAGCCTTTCCCATCGCGTCCGGCTCCTGCACATGCGGGACGCTTGCAGGGGTGCCCTAGAAACCGCCTAGGGCAAGGACCCGGGGGCTTCGGGCGCCCATCCCCCTTCGGCCTGGGCTACACTCTAGGCATGGGCGTGGCCAAGGCGGTGCGGCCCCTCACCCTGGAGGAGTACCTGGCCCTGGAGCGGGAGGCCACGCAGAAGCACGAGCTGGTGGAAGGTTTCCCCTACGCCATGGCCGGGGCCAGCGACCGGCACAACCGGGTGGTGGTAAACCTGGTCCTGGCCCTAGGCCCCCTGGTTCGGAAAAAGGGGTGCCGCCTCTACGCAAGCGACATGCGGCTCAAGGTGGACGCGGCCACGGTCTACTACCCCGACCTCATGGTGGTCTGCGAAGAGGACCCGGGGGAGTACTACAAGGAAAGGCCCTGCTTGGTGATAGAGGTCCTCTCGGAGTCCACGGAGGGCACAGACCGGAGGGAAAAGCTCCGCAAGTACCTGGGCTTGCCCACCCTTCAGGCCTACTTGCTGGTGGACTCCCGCGCTCCCCAGGCCTTCGGCTACTACCGGGAGGAAGGGGGCTGGGTCTACCAGGAGGTGGAGGAGGGCCGCCTGCCCCTCCCCTGCTTAGAGGGGTTTTTGGACCTCCAAGAGGTGTACGCAGACCTCTAAAGCCATCCGAGTCCAGGGCACGGGCGGGCTAGAAGGGGGAGCTTCCAGCCCCCTCCAGCTCCACCCCTTCGTAAAGGGCGAAAAGGGAAAGGCGGGCTCCCAGGCAGGGCACCTCCACCTCCCCCTCCTCCTCCCAAAGGCGGTAGAGCCAGCCCTCCCCCTGGCGGAAGTACCCCTCCACCCGGCGGGCCCTGGCGTCCACCAGGAGGTAGGCCTCGAGGCTCGGGATCTCCCGGTAGCGCCAAAGCTTCTCCCGGCGGTCAATGGCCTCGGTGCTCTCGGAAAGCACCTCCACCAGCAGACAGGGCCTTTCCTTGTAGTAGGGATGGGGGTCCTCGGCGCACACGGCCATGAGATCGGGGTAGTAGAAGGTACGGGGAGACACCTTGAGCTTCATGTCGGAAACAAAAAGCCTGCACCCTTTGGCCAGGGCATGGGGACGGAGGTGGAAGAAGAGGTTGCCCCCAACCAAGTTGTGGGCCTCGCTCGCCCCCGCCATGGCGTAGGGTACCCCCTCCACCAGCTCGTGGCGCACGGGGGACCGCTCTTCCCTGGCCAGGTAAGCCTCGGCGTCCAGGAGCTCCAGGGGCCTCGCCGTTTCGCCCATGGTTCCAGTCTACTCTGCATATCCTGGGCTTAGATGACCACGTAGGAACGCCTCCACAAGCTTGAGGGCACCGTGGAAGGGGTCATGGCGGTGCTGCCCAAGCGGGTTTCTGCCCTGGAGCACCGCGTGGACCCCCTGCGCCAAGGGGTGAAGGCCGAGCTCCACGGGCCCCGCCAAATAGGGCTATCCTTGCGGTCGGATGGGAAGGCGAGGGGGGCATAGCCGTGGAGGGTACACAAAACTCTTGACACGACCAAGCCGTTCAAGGGTATTGCCGATGATGGCAGCAGGTGCGTACAATGAAAGCGTCGTCCATGGGATGACTTCACGGCTGATGCCGTCAACGCTGATATGCGCCGCTTTCCCTAAGGGCGACAGCTAGCAAGGAGGAAAACAATGGCACGTTTACAGGGTAAAGTCGCACTTATCACCGGTGCTTCGGGCGGAATCGGTCTGGCGATCTCGAAACTGTTCGCCCAGGAAGGCGCGCGCGTCTTCATGACCGATATTGATGAGGATGCGCTGAAGAAGGCTGTTGAGGCGATCGGCCCCGATCGCTCAGCCTATGCGGTGGCCGATGTCACAAAGGCGGAAGACAACGAGGGGTCGGTCAAAGCCTGCGTCGACGCCTTTGGCGGGTTGGATATTTTCGTCGCCAATGCCGGCATCGAGGGTGCCGTACAGCCGATCGTCAGCTACCCGATGGATACCTTTGAAAAGGTGCTGGCCGTCAATGTCAAGGGCGTGTGGCTGGGGTTGAAGTACGCCATCCCCGCCATCGCCCAGCGGGGCGGTGGCAGCATCGTGATCATTTCGTCGGTCGCCGGCGTGATCGGCTCGCCAGGCTTCTCGGCTTACGTCGCCAGCAAACATGCCGTCATCGGCTTAATGCGAACGGCAGCGCTGGAAACCGCAGACCAAAAGATCCGCGTCAACTGCGTCAACCCCGGCCCGGTGGAGACCCGCATGATGCGCTCGATCGAGACGATGGCAGCAGGCGGCGATGAAGCGGCAAGCGCTGGGGTCAAAAGCCAGTTCGAGCAGCGCATCCCTCTGAAGCGCTACGCCACGCCCGAAGAAGTTGCGTACCTGACGTTGTTCCTGGCTAGCGACGAAAGCAGCTATATCACCGGCCAGATCCACTTGATCGACGGCGGCATGCGCGCCGGCTAAGTGCCCGCGCTTTGGTTTCGCAACATGAGAGGCCCAAGCCAGGGCCATGGAAGCCTCTTTGGGGCCCCCGCCGCGGCGAAAGCCGCGGTGGGGTACTTAAGCCGCCCAGCGGCAGACCAGCATCGCAACGCCCTGCTGTGGTGCAGAGGTCCATCCCCACCGCCAGGTGAGCCACCCCCTTCCCAAGCCGCACGGGGCTCAGGTCCACCACCCAGCGCTTGAGCGAGGAGCGCCCCCGTTTGTCCCCCGCCGGGGGTAGCCGCAGCGGGGGTGGGTTCCTGTTAGTTCCCGAGGAGGCGCCGTAACCGCGGCAGGCCCCAGCCACCGTCTTCTCGCCGGCAAGAACCCTAAGGACGATCCCCGCCTTCTCCTTCGCCGACCCCTTGCCCATGGCTGCTACCCCTCCAGGCTACACCCCACTGCCCCTCGCCTGGGGTGGTCCAAACTGGGGGGCAGCGCTTCACCTCTGCTATCCTTATCCTAGGGGCGGATGAACACGGAGGAACGCCTTTACAAACTGGAAGGCATCGTGGAACGGTCTCCGCCCTGGAACACCGCATGGACCTCCTGCGCCAGGAGGTGAGGGCCGAACTCCAGGGGCTCCGCCAGGAGATGGCGCTCTTCCGCCGCGACACGGAGGAAAAGTTCAACGGCATCCGCCAAGAGGTCAAAGCAGAAATCGGAAACGCCCTCAACAGGGCCATGCTCTACTTCACCGCCCTGGCGGCCGCGTTGGCCCTCACCACCTTTCTGCGCTAGGCGGCCATCTCCGGCTCCCCTGTGGACCCCTCGGGCTCCAGAGGGGCGAAGGGGGGTTCCTGGCGGGGGCGGACTAGGCCCCAGGGTGGGCCTTGCCACCTGAAAGAGCGCCTTGGGAGATAGCCCGAGGCCGAGGAGGAAGGGGAGCCATGGGGAGAAGTCTCGCTCCTTTCCCTTAGGAACGGGGGAAGCTGGGCCAGGGTCCCCTCATTGCCCTCGAGGATGGGGACCCCCCTGGGAGAGCCCCGTCTCCACCTTAAGGCCTCGAGGGGGCCAAAGAAGCCGGGGAAGGCGGTTGGGATCAACGGAGCACCGGCCGCCTCTTGGGCAGAAGGAGGCCCACCCGATCCCGCACCTCCTCCATGGTGACCTGGGCGATGGCGCGGGCCCGTTTGGCCCCCTCGAGGAGGGCGTCCATCACGTAGTCTGGGTCCCGCTTCAGGGCCTCAGCCCGCTCCCGGATGGGCCTTAGGGCGCGCATGAGGTGCTCAAAGAGGATGCGCTTCACGGCGAGGGTCCCCACCCCCGCCCGGCGGTACTCCTCCTTCAGGGCCTCCACCACCTCCTCCGGGGCGAAGTAGGAGAGGTAGGTGAAGACCACGGTCCGCCCTGGGTCCCCAGGGTCTTGGAGGCGGATCCGCTGGGGGTCATCGGGGAGGTGGCGGATCTTCTCCCAAATGCTCTCCTCCGCCTCCAGGAGGCCGATGGTGTTCCCCAGGGACTTGCTCATCTTGGCCTTGCCGTCAATCCCCGGCACCCGGGGGGCCTTGGGGTTCAGGAGGGCCTCGGGCTCGGGGAAGGTCTCCCCAAAGAGATGGTTGAAGCGGCGGGCGATCTCCCGCGTGAGCTCAATGTGCTGCACCTGGTCCTCCCCCACGGGGACAGTGTCCGCCTTGTAGATGAGGATGTCCGCCGCCTGAAGGACGGGGTACATGAGGAGTCCGCTCCAGACCGTCTCCTGCTTGGCGGCCTTGTCCTTGAACTGGGTCATGCGGGTCAGGTCCCCCAAGGGGGTGAGGGTGGTGAAGACCCAGGCGAGCTCGGTGTGTTCGGGCACGTGGGACTGGGCGAAGAGGGTGACCTTTTCCGGGTCCAGCCCCGCCGCCATGTTGACCAGGGCTGCCTCAAAGGTGCGCTGGGCCAGCGTGGCGGGGTCGTAGGCCAGGGGGTTGGTGAGGGCGTGGTAGTCCACGATGCAGAAAAGGGCGTCCCGGCCCAGCTTCTCCCCGATCTCCACCCACTGCTGGATGGCCCCCAGGTAGTTGCCGATGTGGATCTCCCCCGAGGGCTGGATGCCGGAGAGGACGCGCTTCATTACCTTCCAGGCTACGGGGAAGAGGCCTCGCCGTCAACCAAGCCCCCGCCCACTCCGAAACCCTTTCATTCTACCCTCTAAAAGAACAAGATCGGGATGGGGGTGCACACGCGACCCTGCCCTTTCCCGACCCCTTCCCCGGGGGAAAAGGGGAAGACCCCGGTTTGCACCGGGGCCGTCCTGAAGAGTGCTTCCGCCTTTGGTGCCGGGGGCGGGACTTGAACCCGCACGTCCCAAAGGACACACGACCCTGAATCGTGCGCGTCTACCAATTCCGCCACCCCGGCAGACGCAAGGGCTATTTTAGGCAGGAGGGCTCCCCTCGTCAAGCTTGACCAGGGGGGCCCAAGGGTTTAGCCTATAAGGCGATGCGGCGGGGCATCCTGCTACCCCTAGGCCGGGTGGGCCCGGCTTAGGGAAGCCTTTTCCCACTCCCCCCGGGCCTAGGAACCCGGGGGGTTTTGCCTAGGGAGGAAGCATGGGAAGGACGCTTTACGACAAGGTTTGGGAAGCCCACGAGGTGAGGAAGCTCAGGAATGGGCAGAGCCAGCTCTTCATAGACCTCCACCTCCTCCACGAGGTGACGAGCCCCCAGGCCTTCGGGATGCTCAAGGACCTGGGCCTCAAGGTGCGCTTTCCCCACCGCACCTTCGCCACCGTGGACCACATCGTCCCCACCCACGACCGCACCGAACCCTTCCAGGACCCCCTGGCCCAGGCCATGCTGGAGGCCCTCAGGGAGAACACGAGGGAGCACGGCATCCCCTTCTTTGACCTGGGGAGCGGGGACCAGGGCATCGTCCACGTCATCGGCCCCCAGCTGGGCCTCACCCAGCCCGGGATGACCATCGCCTGCGGGGACTCCCACACCTCCACCCACGGGGCCTTCGGGGCGGTGGCCTTCGGCATCGGCACCAGCCAGGTGCGGGACGTCCTCGCCACCCAGACCCTGGCGGCGAAGAAGCTCAAGGTGCGGCGCATCAACGTGGAGGGGAGGCTTGGCCCCGGGGTCTACGCCAAGGACGTGATCCTCCACATCATCCGCCACCTGGGGGTGAAGGGGGGCCTGGGCTACGCCTACGAGTACGGGGGGAGCACGGTAGAGGCCATGGACATGGAAAGCCGCATGACCCTTTGCAACATGTCCATTGAGGGCGGGGCCAGGATCGGCTACGTGAACCCCGACGAGACCACCTTCGCCTACCTCGAGGGCCGCCCCTATAGCCCCAAAGGGCCCGAGTGGGAGGAGGCCAAGAGGAGGTGGCTTTCCTTCCGCTCCGACCCCGACGCCCCCTACGACGACGTGGTCACCTTCCGGGCCGAGGGGATCGCCCCCACGGTCACCTGGGGGATCACCCCGGGCCAGGCCATCCCCATAGATGGGCGGATTCCCCTTTTAGAGGAGCTTCCCGAGGAGGAGAGGGCCGTGGCCGAGGAGGCCTTGGCCTACATGGGCTTTAAGCCGGGCCAGCCCATCCAGGGGGTGACCGTCCAGGTGGCCTTCATCGGGAGCTGCACCAACGCTAGGCTCTCCGACCTCCGGGAGGTGGCCCGCCACCTCAAGGGGCACAGGGTGAAGAAGGGGGTAAGGGCCCTGGTGGTGCCGGGCTCGGAGTGGGTGGCCATGAAGGCGGAGGAGGAGGGCATCGCCGAGGTCTTCCGGGAAGCGGGGTTCGAGTGGCGGATGCCGGGGTGCTCCATGTGCCTGGCCATGAACCCGGACCGCCTGGAAGGGGACGAGCTTTGCGCCAGCAGCTCCAACCGCAACTACAAGGGGAGGATGGGAAGCCCCAGGGGGCGCACCGTCCTCATGAGCCCCCTCATGGTGGCCGCCGCCGCCATCGCCGGGGAGATCGCCGACGCCCGGGAAGTCTTTGGCATCGGGAGGTAAGCCATGCTGGAGAGCTTCACCGTGATCCGGGGCCGCGCCGTGCCCCTTAGGGGCGAGGACATCGACACCGACCGCATCCTCCCCGCCCGCTTCATGAAGCGCCTCACCTTTGAGGGGCTGGGCCAGTACCTCTTCTACGACGAGCGCTTTGACGAAGGGGGTAACCCCAAGCCCCACCCCCTGAACGACCCCAAGTACCAGGGGGCCACCATCCTCTTGGTGGAGGCGGGTTTTGGCTCCGGTAGTAGCCGCGAGCACGCCCCCCAGGCCATCAAGCGGGCGGGTTTCAGGGCCATCCTCGGGGAGAGCTTCGCCGAGATCTTCTTCGGCAACGCCACCGCCATCGGCCTCCCCTGCGCGAGCCTGGCCCCGGGGGACCTGGCGGCCCTCTTTCAGGCGGTGGAGGAAAACCCAAGCCTGGAGGTGGAGATTGACCTGGTGAACAAGGAGGTCCGCTTCGGGGACCGGGTGGCCCCCCTTTCCATCCGGGAGGAGGCCCGGGAGGCCCTCACCGAGGGGCTTTGGGACCCCATTGGGGAGCTTCTAGAAGCCGGGGAGCTTTTGGACCAGTTTGACCAGAGGCTCCCCCACCCCAGGAGGGCGGGATGAGGGTGGCGGTCCTCCCCGGGGATGGCATCGGCCCTGAGGTGACGGAGGCCGCCCTTAAGGTCCTGAAGGCCCTGGACAAGGGGGAGAGCCTCGGCCTCGCCTACGAGCTCTTCCCCTTCGGGGGGGCGGCCATTGACGCCTATGGAGAGCCCTTCCCCCAGGTGACCCGAAGGGGGGTGGAAGGGGCGGAGGCGGTGCTTTTGGGAAGCGTGGGGGGGCCCAAGTGGGATACCCTCCCTCGGAAAATCCGGCCGGAAACCGGCCTCCTCGCCCTCAGGAAGAGCCAGGACCTCTTCGCCAACCTGCGCCCGGCCAAGGTCTTCCCCGGGCTGGAGAGGCTTTCCCCCCTCAAGGAGGAGACCGCCCGGGGGGTGGACGTGCTCATCGTGCGGGAGCTCACCGGGGGGATCTACTTCGGGGAGCCCAGGGGGATGTCGGAGGCCGAGGCCTGGAACACGGAGCGCTACAGTAGGCCCGAGGTGGAGCGGGTGGCCAAGGTGGCCTTTGAGGCGGCGAGGAAGCGGAGGCGGCACGTGACCAGCGTGGACAAGGCCAACGTGCTGGAGGTGGGGGAGTTCTGGCGGAAGACCGTGGAGGAGGTCCACGGGGCCTACCCGGACGTGGCCCTGGAGCACCAGTACGTGGACGCCATGGCCATGCACCTGGTGAAGAACCCCGCCCGCTTTGACGTGGTGGTCACGGCTAACCTCTTCGGGGACATCCTCTCGGACCTGGCGAGCGTCCTCCCGGGCTCTTTGGGCCTGCTGCCCTCCGCCTCCTTGGGGCGGGGCACCCCGGTCTTTGAGCCCGTGCACGGCTCGGCCCCGGACATCGCCGGCCAGGGCGTCGCCAACCCCACCGCCGCCATCCTCTCCGCCGCCATGATGCTGGAGCACGCCTTCGGCCTGGCGGAGCTCGCCCGCAAGGTGGAAGACGCCGTGGCCAAGGCCCTTCTGGAGGCCCCGCCCCCCGACCTGGGGGGAAGGGCGGGGACAGGGGCCTTCACGGAAGAGGTCCTCCGCCACCTGTAGGATGGGGGTATGATCCGGCACCGCTTCAGCGTGGAGGACTTCCACCGCATGGCCGAGGCGGGGATCCTCTCCGAGGACGACCGGGTGGAGCTCATCCGGGGGGAGGTGGTGGAGCTGAGCCCTGTAGGCAGGCGGCAGATGGCGGCCCTAAAGCGCCTTATGGACGCCCTTTTCCCTCTTCAGCTGGAGAGGCGGGCCCTTCTCCAAGTCCAAGACCCCCTGCGCCTCTCCCCTGACACCGAGCCCCAGCCCGACCTGGTCCTGCTGGCCTACCGGGAGGACTTCTATCGGGACCGGATGCCGGAAGCCCAAGACGCCCTCTTGGTGGTGGAGGTGGCCGAGACCAGCCTGGACCACGACCTAAAGGTGAAGCTCCCCCTCTACGCCCGGGCGGGCGTCCCCGAGGCCTGGGTGGTGGACCTGGTGCGGGACCGGGTGCACGTCTTTCGGAACCCCAAGGGGGAAGCCTACCAGGAGGCCAGGGCCCTCGAGGACGGGGAGCTTGAGGTCCTGGGCCTGAGGGTGCCGGTCAAGGAGGTTCTGCCGTGACCCGCCACAGGATCTCCCTGGAGGAGTTCCACCGCATGGTGGAGGCCGGGATCTTCCCCGAGGACCTGAGGCTGGAGCTGGTGGAAGGAGACCTGGTAGAGATGAGCCCAATAGGCAAGCGGCACGCCGCCAAGGTAAACAGGCTCCTCGCCCTTTTCGCGCCCCTTTTGCATCGGCGAGAAGCCCTCCTTAGCCCCCAAAATCCCCTGGTGGTGGGCAACTCCGAGCTCTACCCTGACCTGGCCCTGCTAAAGCCCCGCTCCGACTTCTACGAGGAGCGCCTGCCGGAAGCCCAAGACACCCTCCTGGTGGTGGAGGTGGCCGAGACCACCCTGGACTACGACCTCAAGGTCAAGGTGCCCCTCTACGCCAAGGCGGGCGTTCCCGAGGTCTGGGTGGTGGACCTGGGAGGGAAGAGGGTCCTGGCCCACCGGAGGCCCGAGGGGGAGGGCTACGGGAAGGTCCAAACCCTTGGGCCAGGGGAGGTCCTCACCTTCATGGGCGTGGAGGTCCCGGTGGAGGCCCTCCTATGAGCAAGGCCCTGATCCTCACCGGGGCGAGCCGAGGCATCGGGAGGGCCCTGGCCCTGGAGCTGGCCCGGGCAGGATATGACCTGGTCCTGAACGCCCGGCGGGAGGCCCCCCTTCTCTCGGTGCTGGAGGAGGTGCGCTCCTTGGGGGTCAGGGCCGAGGCGGTGGCGGGAAGCGCCGGGAAAGGGGAGGTGGCCGAGGCCCTGGTGGAAAGGGCCCTTTCCCTCGGGAACTTCCTGGGCTACATCCACAACGCCGGGGTCCTCCACCCGGGGCCCCTACTCTACGAGCTTGCAGAAAGCCTCTTCCTGGAGGTCCTCGAGGCCAACCTCCTTGCCGGCTACCAGCTCGCTCGCTTCGCCTACCCCCACCTGCTGCAAAAGGGGGAGGGCCTGGCCGTCTACCTGGGCTCGGGGGCGGCGGAGAGCAACCTCCCCGGCATCGGGGCCTATGGGGTGGCCAAGGCGGCGGAGGAGCACCTGGCAAGGCAACTGGCGGCGGAGGCCCCCGAGGTCACCTGCTTCGTCTACCGCCCAGGGGTGGTGGAGACGGACATGCAGCGGGCGGCCCGGGAGGCCCAGGGGGGCGGGGCCCCCGTCCTCCACCGGGTCTTCCGGGGCTACCGGGAGGAAGGCCGCCTCCTCACCCCCGAGGAGGCAGCGAGGGCCCTGGTCCGGCTCCTGCCCAGGGCCAGGGCCTTCCACGGCAGGATCGCCACGTGGAGGGACGCATGAGATCAGACCGCATCAAGAAGGGCTTGCAGCAGGCCCCGGCCCGGGCCATGCTCCGGGCGGTGGGCGTGGGGGACGAGGACTTCTCTAGGCCCTTCGTGGGCGTGGTGAACACCTTCACCGACGGGATGCCCTGCAACGCCCACCTGAGGGAACTCGCCTTAGACCTGAAGGCGGGGCTTAGGGAGGCCGGGGTCTTCCCCTTTGAGTTCGGGGCCCCCGCCATCTCCGACGGGATCAGCATGGGCACCCCGGGGATGCGGGCGAGCCTCGTAAGCCGCGAGGTCATCGCCGATAGCATCGAGCTCATCGCCCAGGGCTACCTCTACGACGGGATGGCGGTGCTTTCCGCCTGCGACAAGACCATCCCCGGGGGGGCCATGGGGGTCATAAGGAGCGGGGTTCCCGGGATGGTCCTCTACGGGGGGACCATCGCCCCTGGCCTCTATGGAGAGCGCAAGCTCACCATCGTGGAGGTCTTTGAGGCCGTGGGCCAGCGGGCGGCGGGGAAGATCACGGAGGATGAGCTTTTGGAGATTGAGAGGCGGGCCATCCCTGGCCCCGGGGCCTGCGGGGGGCAGTACACGGCCAACACCATGGCCATGGTCCTCGAGGTCCTGGGCCTCTCCCCCGTGGGCTACAACGCCATCCCCGCTGTCCACCCGGAAAAGGCCAAGGCCACCCGGGAGGCGGGCCGCATCCTGGCCTGGGCCATAGAGAAGGGCTGGAAGCCCCAGGACTTCCTCACCCGGAGGAGCTTCCTCAACGCCATCGCCACCGTGGCCGCCACGGGCGGGAGCACCAACGCCGTCCTCCACCTCCTGGCCATGGCCAAGGAGGCGGGGGTGGAGCTGAGCCTTAGCGACTTTGACCAGGTCTCCCGCAAGACCCCGGTCATCGCCGACCTCAGGCCCTGGGGCACCCACACCGCCTGGGAGCTCTACGAGGCGGGAGGCACGGCTCTGGTCTTCAAAAGGCTCCTGGAGGCGGACCTCCTCTATGGCGAGGAGAAGACCCTCACCGGGCGCGCCCTGGCGGAGGAGGTGGAACGGGTCTACCGGGAGGCCCAGGAGCAGAGGGTGGTCTTCCCCGTGGAAAAGGCCCTCAAGCCCCAGGGGGGGCTCGTGGTCCTCTGGGGGAACCTGGCCCCGAGGGGGGCGGTCCTGAAGCTTGCGGGCACGGAACGCACCTCCTTTGAGGGCCCGGCTCGGGTCTTCGACTCTGAGGAGGAGGCCATGGCCAAGGTCCTGGCCAAGGAGATCCGCCCCGGGGACGTGGTGGTCATCCGCTACGTGGGGCCTAGGGGGGCCCCCGGCATGCCGGAGATGCTCTCCGTGACCAGCGCCCTCGTGGGCGAGGGCCTGGGCCCCGAGGTGGCCCTCCTCACCGACGGGCGCTTCTCCGGGGGAACCCGGGGCCTGATGATCGGCCACATCGCCCCCGAGGCCTTCGTGGGCGGGCCCATCGCCCTCCTAGAGGAGGGGGATCGGGTCAGGGTAGACGTGGAAAACCGCCTTCTGGAGGTGCTCCTTCCCGAGGAGGAGCTGAAGAGGCGCCAGACCCGCTGGCGGCCCCGCCCCCCCGCCTTCGCCAGGGGCCTCTTCGCCCGCTACGCCCATCTGGTGGGCCAGGCGGACGAGGGGGCGGCGCTGGCCGACCCGGAGGGCTAGGGGCGCCGGATCTGGCCTGGGGCCAGGTTCTGGCCCCGTTCCTTCCTGATGTCTTCGGGCCCAAAGGGCTCCCCCTTGGCCCTGAGGAGGGCCAGGAGGTGGTTGAGGAGGGCGGCGAGCTCCTCGTCCTTGAGCTGGGCGAAGCCGGGCATAAGCCCCGAGGCCCCCTTCTTGCCGTAGAGGACCACCAGGACCAGGTACCTCCGCCCCTCCGGGGTGGCGAAGAGGGGGGCCGCCTCCCCTAGCCCGGGGTAGGGCCTTAGCCCCTGGGCCCTCTCCCCGTGGCACTGGGCGCAGGCCCTGGCCCAGAGGGCCTCCGCACCCTGGGCAGAGACGGGGAGGCCCAGGAGGAGGAGGAGGGGGAGGAGGCGGTTCATAGGAAAAGTATAAGCCCTGCGCCCCCTCCCCCGCCTTTAGCGGGCCTTGACCTCGGTCCAGACCCGGTCGTAGAGGGCGATGTCTGGCCCCAGGTCCTCGAGGTACTCCATCCCGGCCCGTACCTCCTCCGGGGGGAAGATCGTGGGGTCCTGGCGCATCTCCTCGGGAAGCAGGGGAAGGGCCAGGGCCACCGGGGTGGCGTAGCGGGTGTAGGCGGCGAGCTCGGCGGCGTTTTCCGGCTCCAGGAGGAAGTCGATGAAGCGGTAGGCCAGGTCCTGGGCCGGGCCCCGGGCCAGGATCACCAAAGCGTCCGTCCAGAGGGTGCCCCCCTCCTTGGGGAGGACGTAGCGCAGCCGGGGGTCTTCCCCCTGGGCCTGGAAGACATCGCCGGAGTAGGCCAGGGTCACCGCCGCGTCCCCGCCCATGAGGCGGTTCAGGGCCTCCACGCCCCCGGCGAAGCCCACGGAGCGGGCCTTGGCGGCGATGAGGAGCTCCTTGGCCCTTTCCAGGGCCTCGGGGTCGGTGGTGTTCACCGAGTAGCCCAGGTACCTGAGGGCGGCCCCGATGGTCTCCCGCATCTCGTCCAGGAGGAGAAAGGGGCCCACCTGGGCCTCGGGGTCAAAGAGGACGGCGTAGGAGTCCACGGGGCCCTGGACCAGGTCCTCCCGGTAGGCCAGGCCCGTGGTGCCCCAGAGGTAGGGGACGGAGTACTGGAGGCCGGGGTCGTAGGGGGGGTCCTGGAAGAAGGGGTCCAGGTTGGCCAGGTTCCTCAGCCGGTCCCGGTCCAAGGGGGCGATGAGGCCCTCCCGGGCCATCTGCAGGACGTAGTAATCGGGGGCCACCACCAAGGAGAACTCCCGGTCCGCCCCCGCCTTGAGCTTGGCCAGCATGGCCTCGGGGGACTCAAAGGTGTCCAGGACCACCCTGGCCCCGGTCTCCCGCTCGAACTTCCTCACCAGCTCCTCGGGGATGTAGTCGGCCCAGTTCAGGAAGTAGAGGGTCTCCACCCCTTGCTGCCTAGGGCAGGCGCTGAGGAGGAGGGCCAGGCCTAGCAGTAGGAGAGGAGGGGCTTTTCCCATCATAGGCGCCTCCGGCTAAGAGCATACCCCATGGCCAGGAAGAAGGCGGTGAGGCCCACGACGAGGGTGGAGAGGGCGTGGACCTTGGGGCTCACCCCCAGCTTGACGCTGGAGTAGATGTAAAGGGGCAGGGTGGTGGCCCCGGGCCCGGCGGTGAAGAAGGTGACCACGAAGTCGTCCAGGGAGAGGGTGAGGGCGAGAAGGGCCCCGGCGGCCACCCCCGGCCAGGCCAGGGGCAAGGTCACGTAGAGGAAGGTCTGGAGGCCCCTCGCGCCCAGGTCCCGGGCGGCCTCCTCGAGGCCCGGGTCCAGGAGGAGGAGCCGGGAGCGCACCACCAGGGTTACGAAGGCCACCTGGAAGGTGATGTGCCCCAGGATCACCGTGAGCAGGGAAAGCCTTGGAAACCCCAAAAGCTCCCGGGCGAAGGCGAAGAGGAGGAGGAGGGAGATCCCCAGGACCACGTCGGGCACCACCACCGGGATGTAGAGGAGGTAGCGGAGAAAGCCCTTGCCAGGGAAGCGGTAGCGCACCAGGCCCAACGCCAGGAGGGTGCCCAAAACGGTGGCCACCAGGGTGGAGGTGAAGGCCACCACCAGGGTGTTGAGGAAGTACTCCAAGACCCTGGGGTCCTGGAAGAGGGCCCGGTACCAGTCCAAGGTGAAGCCGGTGAAGCGCACCCCCCGGCGGCTCTCGTTGAAGGAGAGGGCCACGATGACCAGGATGGGGAGGTAGAGGAAGGCGTAGACCAAGAGGGCGTGGAGGGCGAGAAGCCGCCTCATACCAGGTCCTCAAGGCCCCT
Organism: Thermus sediminis; assembly: GCF_003426945.1. Taxonomy (NCBI): domain Bacteria; kingdom Thermotogati; phylum Deinococcota; class Deinococci; order Thermales; family Thermaceae; genus Thermus; species Thermus sediminis. The sequence continues at coordinate 2,006,170 of NZ_QURO01000004.1, read as the reverse complement.
TTCCCTTTGGAGGCGGGCGTAGAGGTAGAGGGCGAGGAGGACAAAGCCCATCAGGAACACGCTGAGGGCGGCCCCAAAGGCCCAGTCCCGGGTGATACCGAACTGCTGCTGGATGAGGTTGCCGATGAGGACCACCCGCCCCGCCCCGAGGAGGTCGGCCACCACAAAGGTGCCCATGGCGGGGATGAAGACGAGGACGCTTCCCGCAAAGAGACCGGGGTAGGTCTGGGGAAGCACGGCGTGGAAGAAGGCCCTAAAGGGTCTCGCCCCCAGGTCGTAGGCAGCCTCTAGGAGCTGCCAGTCTATCCGCTCCACGCTGGCGTAGACGGGCAGGACGAAGAAGGGCAAGAAGGTGTAGACCGTGGCCAGGACCACGGCGAGGAAGGAGGGGTAGAGGGTGAAGGGGCCGAGGCCGAAGGTCTGGAGGAAGGCGTTCACCACCCCCTCCCGCTGCAGCAGCACCAGCCAGGCGTAGACCCGGATGAGGAAGTTGGTGAAAAAGGGCAGGAGGAGGAGGAGAAGGAGGAGGTCCCGCCTCGGGTGGCGGGCGATGTAGAAGGCCAAAGGGTAGCCGAGAAGGGCGGAGAAGAGGGTGGCCAGCGCCCCCACGAGGAGGCTTTGGGCGAAGGCCCGCAGGTAGGGGGCCTCGAGGAGGCGAAGGTAGTTGTGGAAGCCCAAAGGCCCCTCCAGCCCCCCGAAGGGCCCCCGGGTGGCGAGGGAGGCCAGGAGGACCAAAAGGGTGGGCAGGAGGACGAAGAGGAGGAGCCAAAGCCCCGCGGGCCCCACGGTCACCAGGACCCGGAGGAGGCGCTGCCCGGGGGTGGCCGCCTCATTCATGGATCACCACCAGGTTTTCCGGGGGAAGGTAGCAAAAGACCTCCTCCCCGTAGGCGAACTCCTCGGAGCCGGGCTCCTGCAGGTCCTGGTTCAGGGTGTAGGCCAGAAGGCGCACCTCCCCTGCCCTGAGGTAGTACTGGTTCTCCGCCCCCGTGTAGACGATCTCCTCCACCCGGGCCAAGACCAGGTTCTCCCGCGCCAAGTCCCCCTTCCGGGGGTAGAGGCGGATCTTTTCCGGGCGGATGACCAAAAGCCCCTCCCGCTCCAGGGGGGCCTTTAGGCGCAAGGAGCCCACCGGGGTCTCCGCCCCCAGGGGGTGGGGCCGGGCGGGGAGGAAGTTGGAGCGGCCCAGGAAGTCGGCCACGAAGCGGTTTCTGGGCCTTTCGTAGACCTCGTCGGGAAGGCCCACCTGCTCCAGCCGCCCCGCGCGCATCACCGCGATGCGGTCGGACATGACCAGGGCCTCCTCCTGGTCGTGGGTGACGAAGACGAAGGTGGTGCCAAGCCGCCTCTGGAGCTGCATGAGCTCCACCCTGAGCTCCTGGCGGAGCTTGAGGTCCAAGGCGGAGAGGGGCTCGTCCAGGAGGAGGACCTCGGGCTCCAGGACCAGAGCCCGGGCCAGGGCCACCCGCTGCTTCTGCCCTCCGGAGAGCTCCCTTGGGTAGCGGCCCTCGAGGCCCAGGAGGTCCACGAGCTCCAGGGCCCAGGCCACCTTCCTCCGGATCTCCTCCCGGGGAAGGCCCTTCATCCTGAGGCCGAAGGCGATGTTCCCCGCCACGGTCATGTGGGGAAAGAGGGCGTAGTTCTGGAACACCGTGTTCACGGGGCGCTGGTAGGGCGGCACCCCGGCCATGTCCTTGCCGCCGATGGCGATGCGGCCCGCATCGGGGGTTTCAAACCCCGCAAGGAGCCTGAGGAGGGTGGTCTTCCCGCAGCCCGAAGGCCCCAGGAGGCTGAAGAACTCCCCCCTCCGGATCTCCAGGTCCACCCCGTCCAGGGCCAACACCCTCCCGTAGCGCTTCCGCACCCCCTCTAGGCGCACCAAGACGTCCCCGGCCACGGGGTAAGTTTAGCAACCCTGCCCCTCCCTGCAAGCCCCTAGGGCTCGGCCCGGTCCCGATGAAACAGGAGCACGAACCCCAAGGAGAGGAGGGTGGCCATGAGGCTGGAGCCCCCGTAGGAGAAGAGGGGCAGGGTGAGGCCGGTCACGGGCATCACCCCGAGGGCCACCCCCAGGTTCACCAGGGTCTGGAAGGCCAGCATCCCCCCTACGCCCCCGATGAAGAGCCGGTCGGAAAGCCTGGGGCACTCCAGGGCCAAGGAGAGGAGGCGCACCAGGAAAAGGGCGTAGAGGCCAAAGAGGAACACCACGCCCACAAACCCCCACTCCTCGGCCCACACGGCGAAGACGAAGTCCGTGTGCCGGAAGGGCACGAAGCCCAGCTGGGTCTGGGTGCCCTGGCCGTACCCCTTGCCGAAAAGCCCCCCAGAGCCGATGGCGATGCTGGACTGGATCACCTGGAACCCCTGGCCCAGGGGGTCCCGGTAGGGGTCCAGGACAATGAGGACCCTTTCCCGCTGGTAGGCCTTGAGGTTGGGCCAGACCACGGTGGGCACCAGGAGGGCCAGGGCCAAGGCCCCCACGAGGAGGTGCCTCCAGGGAAGCCCGCGGAGGAAGAGCACGGCGAAGGCCCCGAAGAGGACCACCAGAGCGCCCCCCAGGTCGGGCTGGAGGAGGAGGAGGGCCACCGTGGGGAGGGTGAGGAGGGCGGGAAGGGGGTAGTCCCACACCCGCCGGATGGGGCGGCCCTCCAGCAGGCGGGCCAGGGCCAGGACCAGGGCCAGCTTGGCCACCTCGAGGGGCTGGAACTGCAGGGGCCCCAGGACGAACCAGGCCTTAGACCCGTTGATCTCCCGCCCGAAGAACAAAACCGCCAGCAAAAGGGCCAGGGCAAGGGCATAGAGGGGGTAGGCCAGGGCGAAGACCTGCCTGCGGGAGAGGAACTGCACCCCCACCGCCAGGCCCAGCCCCAGGGCCAGGGCCGTAAGCTGCCGGGGGAAGAGGGCGGGATCAGGGAGGGCACTTCTAAGGTTGAAAAGCCCCAGGACCAGGATGGCCAAGGCCAGGAGGACCAGGCCCCAGTCGTAGGCCAGGAGGTTGGGCCGCCTCGGGACCAAGGGCTCACCTCAAGGGGATGTCGGCGACGAGCACCATCCTCTCCCCCCGCTCCTCCAGGGCCACGGAGAGGCCCTCCTCCTGGGCGGGGAAGTAGCGGCGCAGGACCTCCAGGAGGTCCCGCTTGAGGCTCTCCACCATCCCGGGGGAGAGCCTGGCCCGGTCGTAGGCCAGGACCAGCTTCAGGCGCTCCTTCGCCTTCTCCTTGCTCCTCTTGCGCCACCACATCAGCGCCCCCCGAAGAGCTTGCGCAACGCCCCAAGAAGCCCCGAGGCCTCTTCCAGGTTCCTGAAGGGCACCTCCTCCCCCCGGAGGCGGCGGGCGGTGTCCAGGTAGGCCAAGGCGGCGGGGCTATTGCCCTTGAGCACCAAGGGCTCCCCCTGGTTGGTGGAGATGAGGACCTGCTCGTCCTCGGGGATGATGCCGATGGGCCTGAGGCCCAGGATCTCCACCACGTCCTCCACGGAAAGCATGTCGCCCCGGGAGACCATCTTGGGCCTTATGCGGTTGATGACGAGGGAGTTCTCCCGGATCTCCCGGGCCTCCAGGAGGCCGATGATGCGGTCGGCATCCCGGACGCTGCTGACCTCGGGGTTCACCACCACCAAGGCCCCCTCCGCCGGGGTGGCCGCCGTCTGGAAACCCTTCTCTATGCCAGCAGGGGAGTCTATAAGAACCCGGTCAAACCCCTCTTCCGAAAGGAGATACTGGACTAGCTCCTTAAAGCGCGCTGGGTCCAAGGCCTCCTTGTCCTTGGTCTGGGAGGCGGGGAGGAGGTAGAGGTTCTCCACCCGCTTGTCCCGGATGAGGGCCTGGCGGGGCTTGGCCCGGCCCTCCAGGACGTCGATGAGGTCAAAGACCACCCGGCCCTCGAGGCCCATGACCACGTCCAGGTTCCGGAGGCCCACGTCCACGTCAACAACCGCCACCTTCTCCCCCAGCTTGGCCAGGGCTGCGCCCAGGTTGGCGGTGGTGGTGGTCTTCCCCACCCCCCCCTTGCCCGATGTCACCACGATGGCTCTCGCCCTCACCGCTTGACCTCCTCGGAATCCAAGGCATCCTCCAACACGCGCAAAAAATCCAGGACCCGCTTGCCCCGCGGGGTCAAGGTGTATTCTACCCGGGGGGGCACCTCGGGGAAGGCCCGCCGCTCTACGAAGCCCAGGAGGTGGTACTCCCTGAGCCGCTCCGCCAGGGTGCGGGGAGAGAGGACGAGGAAGGTCCGCAGGTCGGAAAAGCGGGCGGGCCCCCGGCCCAAGGCGAAGAGGACCTCTAAGGCCCCCCGGCGGGCCAGGACCTTGAGCACCTTGCGGGCGTTCTTGGAGAGGGCCATGGCCTAATGCTATCAAAGGGGAAAGCCAAAGGGCTATACTGGGGGTGGTGAAGGAGCCCAAGCCCGACTGGAAGGACTTCCTGGCCCTAGTGCTGGCGGCCTACAGCCTCCTCCTCCCTCCCCTCCTCCTCATCCTCTTGGTCCTCTTCGCCTTCCTTTTCCTCCTCCGCCTCGTGTAAAACAGAGGCATGGAAGGCCTCTTTGAGTCCCTGCCCGAAGGCTACGGGGAGAAGTTGGGCCGCCCTGGGGAGTACCCCTTTACCCGGGGCATCTACCCCCGGATGTACCTGGAAAGGCCCTGGACCATGCGGCAGTACGCGGGCTTCTCCACCGCCGAGGAGTCCAACGCCCGCTACCGGTACCTCCTGGCCCAAGGGCAGACGGGGCTTTCCGTGGCCTTTGACCTCCCCACCCAGCTGGGCCTGGACCCCGACCACCCCATGAGCGTGGGGGAGGTGGGGCGGGTGGGGGTTTCCATCGCCACCCTCGAGGACATGGCGAGGCTCTTCCAGGGCATCCCCCTGGACCGGGTCTCCACCAGCATGACCATCAACGCCCCCGCCATGATGCTCCTCGCCTTCTACCTCCTGGTGGCGGAGGAGCAGGGGGTTTCCTGGGACCAGGTCTCGGGCACGGTCCAGAACGACATCCTCAAGGAGTACATCGCCCGGGGGACCTACATCTATCCCCCGGGCCCCTCCATGCGCCTGGTCACGGACATCTTTGAGTTCTGCAGCCAGCGGGTCCCCAGGTGGAACACGATTAGCATCTCCGGCTACCACATCCGCGAGGCGGGCTCCACCGCCGCCCAGGAGATCGCCTTCACCTTGGCGGACGCCAAGGCCTACGTGCGGGCCGCCTTGGAACGGGGCCTGGACGTGGACCGCTTCGCCCCCAGGCTCTCCTTCTTCTTCGCCGCCCATGGCGACATCCTCGAGGAGGCCGCCAAGTTCCGGGCGGCCCGGAGGCTCTGGGCCCGCATCATGCGGGAGGAGTTCGGGGCCAAGGACCCGAGGAGCTGGATGCTGCGCTTTCACACCCAGACCGGGGGGTCCACCCTCACCGCCCAAGAACCCTTGAACAACGTGGTGCGCACCGCCTACCAGGCCCTGGCCGCCGTCCTCGGGGGGACGCAAAGCCTCCACACCAACGCCTACGACGAGGCCCTGGGCCTGCCCACGGAAAAAAGCGCCCTTCTCGCCCTAAGGACCCAGCAGATCCTGGCCCACGAGAGCGGGGTCACCCGGGCCATTGACCCCTTGGGGGGGAGCTTCTACGTGGAGCACCTCACCGAGGCCCTGGAGAAGGAGGCGGAAAGGCTGATCCAGGAGATAGAGGCCCTGGGTGGGGCGGTGGCGGCGGTGGAGGCGGGCTACTTCCAACGGGCCATTGAGGAGTCGGCCTGGCAGTTCCAGAAGGAGGTGGAGGAGGGGAAAAGGATCATCGTGGGCGTGAACCGCTTCCAGGACCCCAATAGCCCCCTCAATGAGCCCGTGCCCGTGCAGCGCATTGACCCCGAGCTCCACGAGAGGCGCAAGCGGGAGGTCGCCAGGTTCAAAGGGAACCGGGACGGGGAGAGCGTGCGGATCGGCCTGGAGAACCTCAGGCAGGCGGCGAGGGGGGGCGAGAACCTCTTCCCCTATGTCCTCGAGGCCTTCCGCCGCCGGGCCACCCTAGGCGAGGTCTGCGGGGTCCTAAGGGAGGAATGGGGAGAGTACCAGCCCGGGAGGTGAGCATGGAAGAGGAACTTTGGGGATTCCTGGAGAGGCACCTCCGGAGCATCTACGAGGGGGACCCTGAGGGCTACAAGGCCACCACCCACGAGGAGCTTTCCCTCTACGAGTGGTTCGTGACCCCCCACCGCCTGGACGGCCTCCCCTTCCACCTTTACATGACGGAAAGGCGCTGGGCCACCCGGGGCCGCCCCTACCGGATAGACCTCCTGGAGAAGCGCCTGCAGCGCTACGGGGACGTGGCCATCTTCAGCTACACCCTCCTCCTCACCGTGGAGGAGGAGGGAGGCCTGAGGCACCAGGCGGTGAACGAAAGCCGGGTGGCCGCGCGCTTTCCCGAGGGGTGGAAGGTGGTCCACGTCCACAAGAGCCCAGCCCAGTAGCCCCCCATCCTGGCCTGGGCCAGGATGGGGGTCCCGGTATACCTGGGGCCTAAGAGCCCTGCCTCAGCCGCTCCACCACGGAGCGGTCCTCGAGGGTGGAGACATCCCCCTTGATCTCCTGCTCCCCGGCGGCGATCTGCCGGAGGAGCCGGCGCATGATCTTGCCCGAGCGGGTCTTGGGGAGGGCGTCGGTGAAGCGCACCTCGTCGGGGCGGGCAATGGGGCCGATGACCTTGGCCACGTGGGCCTTGAGTTCGTTCCGCAGGGCTTCCGAAGACGCGTACCCCTCCTTCAGGGTCACGAAGGCCACGACGGCCTCCCCCTTCAGGGGGTCAGGCCGCCCCACCACCGCCGCCTCGGCCACGGCGGGGTGGGAGACCAGGGCGGACTCGATCTCCATGGTGCCAAGCCGGTGGCCCGCCACGTTCAGGACGTCGTCCACCCGGCCCAGGATCAGGTGGTAGCCGTCCTGGTCCCGCCGGGCCCCGTCCCCGGTGAAGTAGGCCCCGGGGTGCTGGCTGAAGTACTGCTGGAGGAAGCGCTCTGGATCCCCCCACACGGTGCGGAGCACGCTGGGCCAGGGACGGGTGATGCAGAGGTGGCCGCCCTCGTCCGGGTTCTCCACGGGGCGGTGCTCCGAGTCCAGGATCTCCGGCCTCACCCCGAAAAAGGGCTTGCCCGCATGCCCGGGCTTCATGGGGTGGGCCCCGGGGAGGGTGGTGATCATGATGCCCCCGGTCTCCGTCTGCCACCAGGTGTCCACGATGGGGCAGCGGCCCTTGCCGATCACCCGGTAGAACCACAGCCAGGCCTCGGGGTTGATGGGCTCGCCCACGGTGCCAAGGAGGCGGAGGGTGTCCAGGCGGTGCTTCAGGGGCCAGCTCTCCCCCCACCTCATGAAGGCCCGGATGGCGGTGGGGGCGGTGTAGAGGATGGTCACCCCGTACTTGTCAACGATCTGCCAGAAGCGGTCGGGCTCGGGCCAGTTGGGGGCCCCCTCGTACATCAGGGTGGTGGCTCCGTTGAGGAGGGGGCCGTAGACCACGTAGGAGTGGCCGGTGATCCAGCCCACGTCGGCGGTGCACCAGTAGACGTCCTCGTCCTTGAGGTCAAAGACCAGCTTGGTGGTGAGGTAGACGTAGGTCATGTAGCCGCCCAGGGTGTGGAGGACGCCCTTGGGCTTCCCCGTGGAGCCCGAGGTGTAGAGGATGAAGAGGGGTTCTTCCGCCTCCATGGGCTCGGGGTCCGAGCGGTCGGAGACCGTCTCCATGAGCTCGTGCCACCAGTGGTCCCGGCCCGGGGTCATGGGCACCTCCTCCCCGGTGCGGCGCACCACCACCACGTGCTCCACGCTAGAGGTTTCCCTCAAGGCCTCGTCGGCGTTCGCCTTAAGGGGGACAACGCTCCCACGGCGGTAACCCCCGTCGGCGGTGATGAGGACCTTGGCCTCCGCATCCTTGATGCGATCCGCCAAGGCCCCCGAGGAGAAGCCCCCGAAGACCACGGAGTGGACAGCCCCAATCCGGGCAGAGGCCAGCATGGCGATGGCCGCCTCGGGGATCATCGGCAGGTAGATGGTGACCCTATCCCCCTTCTTCACCCCAAGGCGCTTCAGGACGTTGGCGAACCTCTGCACCTCCCGCCAGAGGTCGTGGTAGGTGAGGACCCTCTCCTCCCCCGGCTCCCCCTCCCAGATGAGGGCCGCCTTGTTCTTGCGCCAGGTGCCCACATGGCGGTCCAGGGCGTTGTAGGAGAGGTTGGTCTTCCCCCCCACGAACCACTTGGGGTGGGGCAGGTCGCCCTCGAGGACCTTCTGCCAGGGGGTAAACCAGTGGAGCTCCGAGGCCACCCGGCCCCAGAAGCCCTCGGGGTCCCTCAGGCTTTCCTCGTAGAGCCTTTGGTACTCCTCCTCGCTCCCCACGTGGGCCTGGCTTCGGAAAGCCTCGCTGGGATAGAAGACCCGCTCCTCCTTGAGCACACCCTCGATCCGGTCCATAGGCCCTCCTTTGTCTTTGAGGATAGGCAGGAGCCAAGGCTAGGTCAAGAAAAGGGGGGTTTTTGGGCATTTCGCAAACCCCCCCTTTCTTGACAGGGGGAACGGAACCTGAGGAAGATGGACCTAAATGGCGCAGAGGCGGGGGCTTTCTACGGTCCAGGCGGCCTTGCGCATCCTGGCCCACCTGGCGGAGCACCCCGAGGGGGTGGAGGCCAAGGAGGTGGCCCAGATCCTGGGCAAGAGCCTCTCCACCGCCTACGCCCTCCTCAACAGTCTAGTGGAGGAAGGGTTCGCCGTCAGGGGGGAAGGGGGGTACCGCCTGGCCCGGTCCAAGCCCCCACCCCAGACCCAGGGCTTCCTGGAGGAGGCCTTGGAGGAGCTCTACCTGTGTACCCGGGAGCGCTGCTACCTGGTCCTCCCCACCCCGGAAGGGGTAAGGCTCAAGACCCGGGGACGGCAGGGCCAGCCCCATCCCCTAGGGGAGGCCTTGCCCGAGGAGGCCCACGCCTTGGCCCTGGGGAAGGTCCTCCTGGCCCACGGGGTCCTGCCCCTTCCCCCCCTGCGCCCCAAGACCCCCTACACCCTCACCGACCCCCAGGCCCTTGAGGAGGAACTGCAGCGGGTGCGGGAGTCGGGCCTGGCGGTGGAGATGGAGGAGTACGCCCCCGGGCTTTCCGCCCTGGCCGCCCCCCTCTTCGGCCCCAAGGGGGAGGTCCTAGGGGCCTTAGGGGTGGTGGTCCCCGCCCGGCGCTTCCCCTTCGCCTTCAGCCGCCTGGCCCGGGCGCTGGCCGAGGTAGCCCGGGTCTCCGCCCACCTGCCCGCCCCTGAACCTCCCTCCCTCCCCCCGCCCCCCGAGGTGAGGCCCGCCCTCGAGGCGGTGGAGCCCCCAAAGGGGCTCGTGGAGAAGGCCAACCTCCAGGACTTCCCCACCCTCTACCGGCAGAGCCTCGAGGACCCCGAGGGCTTCTGGGGGGCATGGGCCAGGGGCTTTTACTGGGAAAAGCCCTGGGAAGTGGCCTACGACCCGGAAAGGAGGCGCTGGTTCCAAGGCGGCCTCACCAACGCCGCCCTAAATGCCCTGGACCGCCACCTCCCGGAAAAGGCCCAGCAGGTGGCCCTCCTCACCCTGGACGGGGAGGGGGAGGTGGGAAAGTGGACCTACCGGGAGCTTTGGGACCTCTCTGCCCGCCTGGCGGGGGTCCTAAGGGGCCTAGGCGTGGGTCCAGGGGACCGGGTGGCCCTCTACCTGCCCACGGGCCTTGAGGCCGCCACGGCCATGTTAGCCTGCGCCCGCCTGGGAGCGGTCCACACGGCCCTCCCCATGGGCCTAGGCCCCGAGGCCTTGCGCCAGCGCCTCCTGAAGGGCCAGGCCCGGCTCCTCCTCGCCGCCGACGGGTACTACCTGAGGGGCCGGTTCATGCCCACCAGGGCCACGGTGGAGGCGGCCCTCTCTGGCCTGGACCTCCCCGTCCTCTGGCACACCCGAGGCACCACGGAGTTTCTGGAGAGGGCCACGGAGGGCAGGCCCCTCGAGGCCCTCCCCGTCCCCTCCGACCACCCCCTCTTCCTCCTCCACACCTCGGGCTCCACCGGCACCCCCAAGGGGGTGCTCCACGGCCACGGGGGGTACATGGTGGGCGTGGCCTGGGCCCTCCGCTACCTCTTAGACCTGAAGCCGGGGGAGGTCTTCCACACCACCGCCGACCTCTTCTGGGTGGTGGGCCACTCCTTCGGCCTCTACGCCCCCCTCCTCCTGGGGGGGACGAGCCTCCTCCTCGAGGATCGGCCCGACCACCCGAGCCCGAGCGCCTTCTACGAGCGCCTGGGCCGCCTGGGGGTAGGGGTCCTCCTCACCTCCCCCACCGTCCTAAGGACCCTCCGCCGCCACGGGGAAGCCAGGCCCACGGGGCTTAGGCTCGTGGGGAGCGTGGGGGAGGCCCTGGCCCCCGAGGTCTGGCGCTGGGCCAAGGAGCACCTGGCCTGGCCCCTGGACAACTGGTGGCAGACGGAACTGGGGGCCCCGGCCCTGGCCACCCCCCTCCCCCTGCCCGCCAAGCCGGGCTTCGTGGGGGTGCCCCTCCCCGGAGTGGAGGCCCGGGTGGTGGACGGGGAGGGCCGGGTCCTCCCCCCAGGGGAGAAGGGCCACCTGGTCCTCCTCCGGTCAGGCCCCGCCCAGATGGTGGGCCTCCTTGGGGGGGAAAGCCCCTGGCGGGGCGGGCTTTACTGGACGGGGGACCTCGCCCTCATGGACGAGGAGGGGTACTTCCGCATCCTGGGCCGCACCGAGGAGGTCATCAAGCTGGGGGAGGCGAGGCTCGGCACCGCCGAGGTGGAGGCGGCCCTCCTCACCCACCCCCAGGTGGCTGAGGCCGCCGCCATCGGCATCCCCGGCGAAGAGGGGGAAAGCCTGGCCCTCTTCGTGGTCCTGAGGAACAAGGACCTCCCGGAGGAGCTCAAGCCCCTCCTGGCGGAGAAGCTCAAGGCCCACCTCTTCCGCCACCTGGGGCCCTTGGGCCCGGTGCAGGTCCTCTTCGCGGAAAGCCTCCCCCGCACCCGAAGCGGCAAGATCCTGAGGCGGCTCCTCAAGGCGGAGCTTTTGGGCATGGACCCGGGGGACACCTCGGGGCTGGAGGAAGCGTATGGCGGTGGAAAAGATTCTTAGAACCGAGGAGAGGCTCTGGGCCCCGGAGCACGCTAGGAAGGCGGCGAACCTCCAGGACTTCCAGGGGGAGTACCAGAGGAGCCTGGAGGACCCCGAGGGCTTCTGGGGGGGGTGGGCGAAGCGCTTTTACTGGGAAAGGCCCTTTGAGAGGGTTTTGGAGTGGAACCTCCCCGAGCACCGGTGGTTCCTGGGAGGGACCACCAACGCCGCCTACAACGCCCTGGAGAGGAACGTGGAAAGGGGCCTCAGGAACAAGGTGGCCCTCCTCTACCTCTCCGAGGAGGGCCAGGAGGCCAAGCTCACCTACGGGGAGCTCCTGGACCGGGTGCGCCGCCTGGCCACGGGGCTAAGGGCCCTGGGGGTGGGGAAGGGCGACCGGGTGGTCCTCTACATGCCCCTCACCCTCGAGGGCGTCCTGGCCATGCTGGCCACGGCCTACCTGGGGGCCATCCACGGCGTGGTCTACGCCGGCCTCGGAGTGGGGGCCTTAAGGGAGCGCATCCTGGACGCCGGGGCCAAGGTCCTCATCGCCGGGGACGTGGGCTTTAGGCGGGGCAAGGTGGTGGACCTCCGCTCCATCGCCGAGGAGGCCATCCGGGACCTCCCCCTCAGGGTGGTCTGGTTCCAGCGCCTGGGCAAGGCGGAGCTTCCCCCGGGGCACCACGACTTTGAGGAGCTCCTCTGGGGCCACCCGCCGGAGGCCCGGGCGGAGATGGTGGAGGCGGAGCACCCCCTCTTCATCCTCTACACCTCGGGCTCCACGGGGAAGCCCAAGGGGGTGGTCCACGTGCACGGGGGGTATATGGTGGGCACCACCTACCACCTGCGCACCTTTTTTGACGTGAAGGACGACGACCTCTTCTTCGCCACCAGCGACATCGGCTGGATCGTGGGCCACTCCTACATGGTCTACGCCCCCCTCCTGGAAGGGGTCACCAGCGTTCTCCGGGAAGGGGCCCCCGACTACCCCGACCCCGGGGCCTTCTGGCAGGCGGTGGAGCGCTACCGGGTGAACGTGATGTTCACCGCCCCCACGGCGGTGCGCCTGTTCATGAAGTTTGGTCCTGAGTGGCCGAAGAAATATGACCTCTCCTCCTTGCGCCTCCTCGCCGTGGCCGGGGAGCCCTTAAACCCCGAGGCCCTGCGCTGGGCCTACGAGCACCTGGCCGAAGGGGGCCGGCGGGGCTTCGTGGCCGACAACTGGTGGCAGACGGAGCTAGGAGGCCCCACCCTGGGCACCCCCCTCACCCTCCCCGCCAAGCCCGGGTATGCGGGGGTGCCCCTCCCCGGGGTGGAGGCGGGGGTGGTGGACGAGGGGGGGAGGCCCGTGCCCCCAGGGCAAGGGGGGCTTCTCGTCCTCAGGCGCCCCTTCCCCCACATGATGCGCACCGTCTGGGGCAACCACGACCGCTACCTCCAGTACTGGCGGGAGGTCCCTGGGGTCTACGTGGCCGGGGACGTGGCGAGCCAGGACGAGGAGGGGTACTTCAGCGTCCTAGGGCGGGCGGATGACGTCCTCAACGTGGCCGGGCACCGCATCGGCACCGCCGATGTGGAAAGCGCTCTGGTCTCCCATCCCGCCGTGGCCGAGGCGGCGGCCATCGGCGTGCCCGACCCCGTGAAGGGGGAGGCCATCAAGGCCTTCGTGGTCCTGCGCCTGGGCCAGGCTCCTTCGGAAGAGCTCAAGGAGAGCATCCTCCAGCACGTGCGGAGGGAGCTTGGCCCCATCGCCACGCCCAGCGAGGTGGTCTTCCTGGACAAGCTCCCCAAGACCCGCTCGGGGAAGATCCTCCGAAGGCTGCTCAAAGCCCAGGAGCTGGGCAGGGACCCCGGGGACCTCTCCACCCTCGAGGAGTAGAGGAAACCTCCCCTTTAGCGCATAGCGAAAAAACCCCCCTTTCTTGACAACCCCCTCATGGGCCCCTAAGATGACCGCCACCAAACCGGGGCAAGGCCAGACCCACGCATCCCACGGGCCTTTCCGGTTTGGCGAGGGAGGGAGCGTATGGACGGAGCCAAGTTGGCGGAGTACTGGCAGAAGAACCTGGCCCTGATCCGCAACCTGCTGGTGATCTGGGCGGTGGTGGCCTACGGGCTTGGCATCCTGCTGGCCCCTGCCCTCAACAGCATCCGGCCCTTCGGGGGGCCGCCCTTGGGCTTCTGGATCGCCCAACAGGGGGCCATCTGGGTCTTCGTGGTCCTGATTTTCATCTACGCCACCCGCATGCAGGCCCTGGACCGGGAATACGGGGTTGAGGACTAAGGGGGTAGCGCATGAGCGTTGAAGCCTGGACTTGGACCATCGTGATCCTGAGCTTCGCCCTTTACCTGGGCATCGGCTACTGGGCCCGGGTGCGGGAGACGGCGGGCTTCTACGTGGCGGGCCGGGGCGTGCCCCCGTGGCCAACGGGGCGGCCACCGCCGCCGACTGGATGTCGGGGGCCAGCTTCATCTCCATGGCGGGCCTCATCGCCTTCCTAGGCTACGACGGGGCCGTCTACCTGATGGGCTGGACCGGGGGGTACGTCCTCCTGGCCCTCCTCCTCGCCCCCTACCTGCGCAAGTACGGCAAGTACACGGTGCCCGAGTTCGTGGGGGACCGCTACTACTCCAACCTGGCCCGGGTGGTGGCCGTCATCAGCGCCCTCTTCGTCTCCTTCGTGTACATGGTTCCCCAGCTCAGGGGCGTGGGCATCGTGCTTTCCCGCTACCTGGGGGTGGACGTGGCCACGGGGGTCTGGGTCGCCGTCCTGGTCACCGCCTTCATCGCCGTGATCGGCGGCATGAAGGGGATCACCTGGACCCAGGTGGCCCAGTACACCGTGCTCATCTCCGCCTACCTGATCATGGGCATCGCCCTTTCCAACCTCCTCACGGGCAACCCCCTTCCCCCCCTCGCCTTCACCTTCAGCGACTTCGCCGTGCGCCTGAGCGAGCTCCAGGTGGAGCTGGGCTTTAGGGAGTACGTGGCCCCCTTCCAGAACCTCTCCGCCCTCAACGTCTTCCTCATCACCCTGACCCTCATGGTGGGCACCGCCGGCCTCCCCCACGTGATCATCCGCTTCTACACCGTACCCAAGGCCTCGGACGCCCGCTGGAGCGCCGGCTGGGCCCTCCTCTTCATCGGCCTCCTCTACACCACCGCCCCCGCCGTGGCCGTCTTCTCCAAGTACAACCTCCTCACCACCCTGGCCAACCAGCCCCTGGAGGAGGTGCGCCAGATTGACTGGGTGGCCAAGTGGGAGAAGACGGGCCTCCTCAAGCTGGAGGACAAGAACGGGGACGGCATCCTGCAGATGAGCGGCGACAGGGAGGTGAACGAAGTCACCATTGACCGGGACATCATCGTCCTCTCCACCCCCGAGGTGGCCAAGCTGGCCCCCTTCATCGTGGGCCTGGTGGCGGCGGGCGGTATGGCCGCCGCCCTCTCCACGGCCGCAGGCCTCCTGATCGTGATGAGTAGCGCCATCTCCCATGACCTCTACACCCGAATCTTCAACCCCAACGCCTCCGAGGCCACCAAGCTGACCATCGCCCGGGTGGTCATCGCCCTGGTGGTGATCCTGGCCGCCCCCTTCGGCATCAACCCGCCGGCCTTCATCGCCCAACTCGTGGCCTTCGCCTTTGGGCTTGCTGCGAGCACCTTCTTCCCCGCCATCCTCCTAGGCATCTTTGACCGGAGGATGAACATGCAAGGGGCGGTGGCGGGGATGATCGTGGGCCTGGTCTTCACCGCCAGCTACATCGTGGGCACCAAGTACCTGGGCTGGCCCAACTTCGTCTTTGGCATCACGGCGGAAGGGATCGGCACCATCGGCATGCTCCTCAACATCCTGGTGGCCTACGTGGTCTCCCGGGCCACGCAACCCCCGCCCCAGGAGATCCAGAGGCTGGTGGACGAGATCCGGGTGCCCAAGGGAAGCGGAGCCGCCAGCGAGCACTAAGCCCTTCTGCCTGCCCCCTGGGCCCAGGGGCCCAGGGGGTTATACTCAACCTGGAGGCAGCATGAAGCTTTTGCGGTTCTACCTGGGAAGCCTGAGCGCCCTCTTTGCCTTTTACCTCCTTGGCCACTACCTCCTGGGCCTCCCCTTTCCCACCCCCAGGATCCTCTTCCAGATCGCCTTAGGGGCGACCCTGGGCCTTTTGCTTGGCCTCCTCTACCACCGCATCTGGCCCTTGCCCCCGCCTGGCTTAGGCCGGGTGGTGCGGCTTTTCGTGCTCCTGCCCCCAGCTTTCATCCTGGGCGTTGGCCTCGTGGTCCTGGTTCAGGCCCAGGTGGCCCTGCACTACATCATCCCCCTGGTGGCCTGGCTTACCCCCAGCCATGGACCCCAGAACCAATCCACTCCTGAGCGCCCTTCCTAAAGCGGAGCGAGAAGCCCTCCTCCGCCAAGCCCAGGAGGAGACCCACGCCAAAGGGGCGCAAATCCTGGAACAAGGGGGCCAGCCTGCGGAGAAGCTCTACCTGGTGCTGGAAGGGGAGGTAGCCTTACGGGACGGGGAGGAGGAGGTGGGGAGCTTGGGACCCGGGGAGTTTTTTGGCTTCCCCTCCCTTCTCTCCGGGGAATCCCCCGCCTTCTCCGTGATAGCCAGGACCCCGGTCCGCCTCTTGGCCTTCCCAAAAGAAACTTTCCAAAAACTCTTGACGTTTCCCGAGGCTGCCCGCTTTTTTGGCCAAGGCCTCGTGAGCCGGGTGCGGCTTCGGGAAGTTCCGGACCCCTCCCTCTTCAGCCCGGTGGGGAGGCTCGTCCGGCGCCCTCCAGCCTTCATCCCTCCCACCGCCAAGGTGGAGGAGGCCGCCCAAAGGATGCGGGAAGAGGGGGTTTCCAGCCTCCTGGTGGAGGCGGAGCCCTTGGGTATCCTCACCGACCGGGACCTGAGGAACCGGGTCCTGGCGGAGGGGCGTTCCCCTGCCACCCCCGTGGCCGAGGTCATGACCGCCCCCGTCTTCGCCCTTCCCGCGGAAACCCCCATCTACGAGGCGATGGCGGCCATGGTGGAGCGGGGCATTCACCACCTGCCCGTCACCCAGGGGAAAGAGGTGGTGGGGGTGGTGACCCACACGGACCTGATGCTGCACCAGGCGCAAAACCCCCTCCTCCTCCTTCGGCGCATTGAGAGGCTGGACCTAGAGCGGTACGGCCTCCAGGTGGCCCACCTGGTGGAGGCCCTCTTCGCCCGGGGCCTTGGGGGCCTGGAGATCGGCCGGGTGGTGGCCTCCTTGAACGACGCCCTCATCCGCCGCCTGGTGAAGGAGGCCGAGGCGGCCCTGGGGGAACCCCCCATGCCCTACAGCTTTATGGTCTTCGGCTCCGAGGGCCGGCGGGAGCAGGCCCTGCTCACCGACCAGGACAACGCCTTAGTCCTGGGTGAGGGAGGCCACGAGGCCTATTTCCAGGCCCTGGCGGAACGGGTGGTCCAGGGGCTGATCCGGGCGGGCATCCCCGAGTGCAAGGGAGGGTATATGGCCACCCGCTGGCGCATGCCCCTCCGGGACTGGGTGGCCACCTTCAGCAAATGGATGGAAACCCCTGAGCCCCAAGCCCTTCTGGAAACGCAGATCCTCTTTGACTTTCGGGGCGTGGCCGGGGCGCTCTCCCTTAGGGTCCTGGAGGAGGCCATTCTGGAAAGGAGCCGCAAAGGGGTGTTCCTCTACCATCTGGCCCAAAGCGCCCTGGCCTTTCGCCCCCCCTTGGGCCTTTTTGGCCGGGTGCGCACGGAAAAAGGGTTCGTGGACCTGAAGCGTTACGCCCTGGCCCCCATCGTGGCCTTGGCCCGGCTCTACGCCCTTATGGCGGGAGATCAGGCCCGGGGAACGGTGGAGCGCCTCAAGGCGGCGGCGAGGGCGGGCACCCTAAGCCGGGAAGGAGCCGAGCGGCTTGGTGAGGCCTACCGCTTCTTTTTCCACCTACGCCTAGCCCACCAGCTGGCCACCTTCCGCGAGGGGAAGGCCATCGGCAACAGGGTTCTCTGGACTGCCCTTTCCCCTTGGGAAAGGCAACAGGCCCTCGAGGGGTTCCGGGCCATCCTGGAAATCCAGGAGAGCACGGCGGGCCGCTTCCAGCTGCGATGAAGGAGAAGGCCTTTGCCCTCTTCCTCCTGGCCCTGGTCCTCTTCCTCGCGCCCTTGGGCCTGTTCTCCCTCCCCCCCCTCGGGCCGTGGGGATTGCCCTCTTTGTACCTCTACCTCTTCGGGGCCTGGGGCCTGGCGATCCTCCTGGCCTACCTCCTCTTCCGGAGGCTATGAGCCCTGTCCTCCTCCTCTTTAGCCTTTTCCTCTACCTGGGCATCCTCTTCTTGGTAGCCCTCTGGGGGGAGGGTCGGGGCAGGGCCTGGGCCCAAAGCCCCTGGACCTACGCCCTCTCCCTGGCGGTCTACGCCACCGCCTGGACCTTTTTCGGCAGCGTGGGCCGGGCAGCCAAAGAGGGGGCCACCTTCCTCCCCGTCTACCTGGGGCCCACCTTGGTCCTCCTCCTCTGGCCCTTTCTCTACGGGCGGCTTTTGAAGCTAGCCCAGGCCCACCGCCTCACCTCCTGGGCGGACTACCTCTTCCTGCGCTACGGCCACGCCCCCTTGGCCTCCTTGACGGCCGCCTTCCTGGTGGTGGGCCTCCTCCCCTACCTGGCCCTGCAGCTCAAGGCCATCGCCCAGGCCTTCCTCTTCCTAAGCGGCGAGGAAGCGCCCCTGGCGGACGTGGCCCTGCCCACCACCCTGCTCCTCGCCCTTTTCGCCATCCTCTTCGGCACGCGGCGCCTGGACCCCTCGGAGAGGCACCAGGGCCTGGTTCTGGCTGTGGCCTTTGAGTCCTTCGTGAAGCTTTTCGCTCTCCTCCTGGTGGGCCTGGTGGTCCTCCTGGCCTTGGGAAACCCCTTTCCCCAAGCCCTGGAAAGGCCCGACCTCCTGCCCCCCCTAACGCCCCCAGAGGGCCTTCCCGGCTACCTGGGCTGGGTGGGCCTCACGGTCTTATCGGGCCTGGCCTTCCTCTTCCTGCCCCGGCAGTTCCATGTGATCGTGGTGGAGAACGTGAACCCCAGGCACCTTCCCCTGGCGGCCTGGGCCTTTCCCCTCTATCTCCTCCTCATCAATCTGCCCATGGTCCCCTTGGCCCTCCTCGGGCGCCTCCACTTTCCGGAGGAAAACCCCGACCTCTACGTCCTGGCCCTGAGCCTCGAGGCGGGCTACCCTGCCCTGGCCCTCCTGGCCTTTCTGGGGGGGGTTTCCGCGGCCACGGCCATGGTGGTGGTGGAGAGCCTGGCCCTTTCCATCCTGGTCTCCAACCACCTCCTCTCCCCCCTCCTCCTCAGGGCCAGGGCCCTGGGGAGCCTCCTCCTTTGGCGGAGACTTTCCATCCTTGTCGTTATGCTCCTCGCCTACCTCTACTTCCGCCTGGCGGGGGAGGCCTACGCCCTGGTGGGCATGGGGCTCATCTCCTTCGTGGCCGTGGCCCAGCTGGCTCCGCCGGCCCTCCTCGGCCTTTTCTGGAAGGGGGCCACGCGAGAAGGGGCCTTGGCAGGGCTTATCGGGGGGGTGCTCCTTTGGACCTACACCCTCTTCCTCCCGGCCCTGGCCCGCTCGGGCTGGCTCCCCGAGGTCTTCCTCACAGGCCCCCACCCCCTCCTCCGCCCCGAGGGGCTCCTGGGCCTGAGGGACCTGGACCCCGTGACCCACGGCTTTCTGGTCAGCCTCATGGCCAACCTGGCCCTCACCCTAGGAGTCTCCCTCTTCACCCGAAAGGAGGTCCAGGAAGAGGGCCGCACGGGGGAGGTGGCGGAGCTGGCTGCTCTGCTGGGCCGGGTTCTGGGCCCGGAGGCAGAGGTAGCTTTTCTAAATCGAGTCCAGGATCTTCCTGGTCCCCAGGCCGCCGCCCTGGCCGAGGCCTTCCTGGCGGGATCGGTGGGGCCCGCCACGGCCAGGCTCCTCCTCCTCTCCGTCACGGAGAGGGCCCCTCCGGAAGCCCTTCTAGAGGAGGCAGCCCGGGAGTCCAAGGAGGTACGGGCCTACGCCAGGGCCCTGGAGGAGGCCAGGCGCGAGCTCGCCGAGGCCTACGAGCGCCTGAAGGCCTTGGATCACGCCAAGGACGAGGTTTTGGCCGCGGTCTCCCACGAACTCAAGACCCCCCTCACTTCGGTGCGGGCCCTGGCGGAGATCCTCGAGGCCCACCACGACCTACCCGAAGAGGAAAGGCGGCGCTTCACCGCCCTCCTCTCCAAGGAGGCGGCCCGGCTTTCCCGCTTGGTGGAGGAGGTCCTGGCCTACGCCCGCCTGCAGGCGGGTCTCCCCCTGCGCCTCCAGGCCACCGACCTAAGGGCCCTGGCCGAGGAAGCCTTGGCCCTGGTCCAGCCCCTGGCCCAGGAGAAAAGGGTTATCATGGAAGTCCACCTGGAGGAGGCCCGAGCGCTCACCGACCGCGACCGGGTGCTCCAGGTGCTCCTGAACCTCCTGCAAAACGCCCTGCGCCACGCGCAAAGCCGGGTGTGCCTGGAGCTTAGGCACGAGGGGAAGGAGGCTCTCTTCCGGGTCCAGGATGACGGCCCGGGGGTACCCGAGGACCTGAGGCCCTGGGTCTTTGAACCCTTCCAGAGCTTCGCCGGGGGCACGGGCCTGGGCCTTTACCTGGCCCGCAGGCTGGTGGAGGCCCTGGGAGGGCGGATCTTCTTGGAGAAGGGAGAGGGGGCCAGCTTCGCCTTCACCCTGCCCCTGGAGGTGGACCATGCGGATCTTGGTGGTGGATGACGAGGAGAGCATCCTGGTGCCCCTGGAGTTCCTGCTGAGGAAAGCGGGGCACGAGGTAGCCCTGGCCAGAACGGGGGAGGAAGCCCTAGCCCGGCTAGAGGAGGGCCCCTTTGACCTGCTGATCCTGGACCTCATGCTCCCGGGGATGGACGGCTTCGCCATCTTAGAGCGCCTTCCCCAAGGGCCTGGGAGGCCCAAGGTCTTGGTCCTCACCGCCCGGGGTCGGGAGGCGGACCGGGCCAAGGCCCTGGCCCTGGGGGCCGAGGCCTTCATGGCCAAGCCCTTTGGCACCCAGGACCTTCTGGCCCAGGTGGAAAGGCTTCTGGAGGGGGAATGAGGGAGGTCCTGCGCTTCCTCGGGGCCCTTCTCCTGGGCCTCCTCCTGGTAGGAGGGGTAGTGGCCCTGGCCCTCTTCCTCCTCCTCCAGGGGGAGGAGGCCTTGGCCCAGGAGTTTCTCCGGGTCGCCCGGGAGAAGTCCCCCGTCCTCGTTTTCGTGGGCCTCCTCTTCGCCCTGGTGCTGGGGGCCCTTCTCCATCCCCTCTTCCTGGGCTACCTGGCGGCCACCCGGGCCCTGGGCCAGGAGGCGGAGGTCCTCCTGGCCAACCCCGGCCACCGCCTGCCCCTCAGAGGACCCCTGGAGCTTCAGGCCCTGGCCCGCCTTATCCACCGCCTGGCCGAGGAAAAGGCAGCCCTGGAAAAGGAGGTGGAGGCCAAGGTGGAGGAGGCCAAGGCCCTCCTGGAGCGGGAACGGGGGGTGCTTTCCGCCCTCATCGCCCACCTGCCCCAGGGGGTGGTCTTGGCCAACCCCAAGGGCCAGGTGGTCCTCTACAACCCTAAGGCCCAACGCCTCCTGGGCGAGGGGCTCGGGGTGGGCAGGAGCCTCTTTGGTCCCTTGGACCGGGGGCTTCTGGCCCACGCCCTGAGGCTTTCCGCCGAGCGCTTCCTCACCCAGGGCAAGGGAGGGCCCATCGCCCTCCAGGCGGTGCCCCTCCAGGGAGAGGGGGGGTTTCTCCTCATCCTCGAGGCGGCCCGAGAGGAAAGGGGGGTGGACGAGGCCACCCTCCACCGCCTCAAGGACAAGCTCGCCGGCCTCAAGGCCCTGGTGGAGCTTCTGGAAACGGAGGCTCCAAAGGGGGCCCTGCCCCTGGCCCAGGCGGCCAGGGAGACCGCGGAGAGCTTGGCGGAGCTGGTGCGGGCCCTCGAGGCTCCCCCCGAGGCAGCGGAGGTCATGGTGGAGGACCTCCTACCCCTCCTGGTGGAGGCCCTGGAACGGGAACTAGGGGTCCACCCCGGCTTCGCCCTGGAGGGGGGGGCCCGGGGGTTTCTCGTGCGGGCGGACACCTACGCCCTGAGCCAGGGCCTCGCCACCACCCTGAAGGACGCGGAGGAGATTCTCCTCCAAGCGGGGATCCAGGGCGGCCTCCTCCGCCTAAGCCTCCTCTTCCCCCATCCCGCCCCTGAACCCTGTCGCCTCCTCAAGGAAGCAGTGGAAAGGGCTGGGGGGAGCCTCTGGCGAGAGGGCAACCGCCTCCACCTCCTCCTCCCCGCCCAGGAGGCCCAAAGCATCCCCACCCCCCCAGGCCCCCCACCCCGGGCTGAGGTCTTTGACCTCTCCCTGCTCCAGGTCCCCGAGGAGCTGGAGGAGGCCCCCCTAGACGGCCTCCTCTACACCGCCTTTGACCTAGAGACCACCGGGCTGGACCCGGAAAAGGACGCCATCATCGCCCTGGGGGGGGTCCACCTCCTGGGAAACCGGGTCCTGCGGCACGAGGTTTACGAGGCCCTGGTGGACCCGGGCCGCCCCATCCCCAAGGCCGCCACGGAGGTCCACGGCCTCACCTGGGAGATGCTCCAGGGGAAGCCCCGCCTCGAGGAGGTCCTCCCCGCCTTCCGGGCGTTCCTGGAGGACACGGTGCTCCTGGGCCACAACGGGGCCTTTGATATGGCCTTCCTGAGAAAGGTGGGGATAGACCAGCCCCCCCTGGTGGACACCCTCCTCCTGGCCCACCTCCTCTTTCCCGACCTGAAGGACCACCGCCTAGAGCGCCTGGCGGAGCGCTTCGGGGTCCCGGTCCTGGGGCGGCACACCGCCCTCGGGGATGCCCTCATGACCGCGGAGGTCTTCGCCCGCATGATCCCCCTCCTGAAGGGCCGGGGGTTCCGCACCCTGGGGGAGGTGCTCAGGGCCTGCGAGAGGCTTCCCCTGGCCCGGCTCAAGTACTGAGCCGGGCCAAGGCCCTCCGGCCGATGTCCTTGCGGTACACCGCCCCGGGGAAACCGATCCGGGGGATGAAGGCGTAGGCCCGCTCCAGGGCCTCCCGTAGGTCCTTCCCCAAGCCCACCACGTTGAGGACCCGCCCCCCAGCGCTATACAGGTGCCCCTCCTCCCTCCGGGTGCCCGCGTGGAAGACCAAGACCCCCTCCGGGGACTCGGGGAGGTGAAGGGGGATCCCCTTCCTGGGGCTTTCCGGGTAGCCAGGGGCGGCCAGGACCACGCAGGCGGCGGCCCCCTCCTTCCAGGAAAGCCGGGCGCCCGCAAGCCTCCCTTCGGCCGCCCTAAGGGCCAGGTCCACCAGGTCGCTCTCTAAAAGGGGCAGCACCGCCTGGGCCTCGGGGTCGCCGAAGCGGGCGTTGAACTCCAGGACCTTGGGGCCCTCCTTCGTGAGCATCAGGCCCGCGTAGACCACCCCCTGGTAGATCACGCCCTCAGCCCTAAGGCCCGCCACCAGGGGCCTAAGGATCTCCTCCTCCACCCGCCTTAGGGTTCCCGGGTCCATGGGGTAGGGGGCCACCGCCCCCATGCCCCCGGTCATGGGCCCCCTGTCCCCGTCCAGGAGGCGCTTGTGGTCCTGGGAGGGGAGGAGGGGCAGGATCGCCTCCCCGTCGGTGAGGGCCAGGACCGTGGCCTCCTCCCCCTCGAGGTACTCCTCAATGACCACCTCCCCCCCCTCGGCCCGATTCAGGATGTTGGCCACGGCCTGCTTGGCGGTGTGGAGGTCAAAGGCCACGGTGACCCCCTTGCCGGCGGCCAGCCCCGAGTCCTTGACCACGATGGGCACCCCCACCTCCTCCAGGTACTCCAGGGCCAGGATGGGGTCCTGGAAGGTGCGGTGGCGGGCCGTGGGGATGCCGTAGCGCTCCATGAGGCCCTTGGCGAAGGCCTTGGAGCCCTCGATCATGGCCGCCCTCTGCGTGGGGCCGAAGACCTTCAGGCCCCGGGCCAGGAAGGCATCGGCGATACCCTCCACCAAGGGGGCCTCCGGCCCCACCAGGGTGAGGTCTACGCCCTCCTCCAGGGCCCAGTCCGCCAGGATCTCCACCTCCCCCCTCCAGGGCAAGAGCTCGGCCAGGGCCTCCATGCCCGCGTTGCCGGGAGCGGCGTAAAGCCTTTCCACCAGGGGGCTTTCTGCCGCCTTCCAGAGGAGGGCGTGCTCCCGCCCCCCAGAACCCACCACCAGGACCTTCATGAGGGGGATTCTACCAAGGCCAAAACCGCCTCGGCCCTCCTTCGCACCTCCTCGGGAAGGCCCATAAGCTCGGCCCTCAGGGCTGGGTGGTCCCCCGCCAGGAGGTGGGCGGCGAGGAAGGCCCCCCTGCCCCACGCCCCCGCCCGGCCCAAGAAGGCGGAGCCCACCAGATCTTCCTTTTCCCAGACCCGGAGAAGGGCCCAGGCCCGGAGGTAGAGGGGCTTTTCCCGGGGAGGGAGGCCTTGAAAAAGGCGGGCGGCCTCCTGCCCCAGAAGGCCCAAGAGGCCCTCGGGCGGGGGAAAGGCGAGGCCCAGGAGGAGGAGGCGGACCGCCTTGGGGTAAAGCCGGTGCTCCAGGTGGAGGAGGCGGGCCTCCAGGACCTCCGGGGTATCCCCGGGGAGGACCGGCACCCGCCCCTGAAGCAGAATGGGTCCGGTGTCCATCCCCTGGTCCACGAAGTGGACGGTGGACCCCGTCTCCCTTTCCCCCGCCTCCAGGACCCTCTGGTGCACACGGAGCCCCGGGTAGTCGGGAAGCAGGGAGGGGTGGATGTTGAGGAGGCGGCCGTACCAGGGGACCACAAAGCGGGGGGAGAGGAGGCGCATGAAGCCCGCGAGGAGCACCACGTCCACCCGCCTTTCCCAAAGGAGGGCCAGGGCCCTTGCCTCAAAGGCCCGCCGCCCCTCCCAGGGGAGGGCCAAAGCCTCCACGCTCCGCCCCCTGGCCCGCTCCAGGGCGGGGGCCTCGGGGTTGTCGGAAAGGACCAGAACCACTTCCCCCAGGGGGTTACCCCGGGGAAAGGCCTTGAGGAGGGCCTCGAGGTTCGTCCCCCGCCCCGAGGCGAAGACCGCCAAGCGGGCTGGGCGGTCCAGGGGAAAGGGCGTTATCATCCCTCCAGGGCCTCCGGGTGGTGCTTCTGCCAGTAGCGCACCAGGCCCTGGAGGTTCATGAAGGGGGGATCGGCCAGCTCGTAGAGCCGCATCCCCGCCCCGCCCACCCCGGCCTTCGCCAGGCCTTCCCGCCAGTAGGTCTCAAAGCGCCGGGTCATCTCCTCCGGGCCGAGCCCCTCCCGCATCCGGGAGAGCACGAACCCGGCCCAGGCCTCGAGGGCCTCCCGCAGGGTCAGGAGGTGGGGCTCCACGTCCCGGTAGGCCCCGAAGTGGGTGAGGTAGAGGGCCTCTGGACGCAGGGCCAGGATACGGTCTATGGATACGTACCAGCTTTCCAGGTGGATGTCCGGGGGCGGGGTGGGGGGCAGGACGGGGCCCGGGGCGATGCGCACCCCGGCGATGTCCCCGGCAAAGACCAGGCCCTCCACCAGGTAGGCGTGGTGGTGGCCCGCGTGGCCAGGGGTCTCTAGGGCCTGGACCTCCACCCCGCCCACCTTTACCACCTCCCCGTCGGCCAGAACCCGCACCCTCTGCTCAGGGATCCCCCGAAGCTCCCCCCAGAGGGGCCCAAGCATCTCCCCGTAGATCCTCTCTGCGGAGGCCAGGAGCCTGGAGGGGTCCACCAGGTGAGGGGCCCCCTTGGGGTGGACGTAGACCCTAGCCCCCAGCTCGGCGAGGCGCCAGGCCGCCCCCGCGTGGTCCAAGTGGATGTGGGTCACGAAGACGTGGCGCACCTCCTCGGGGGCCAGGCCCTCCGCCTTTAGGGCCGCCGCCAGGTGGGGGTAGGTGCTCTCCGGACCGGTCTCTATCAGGATGGGGCCTTCCTTGGACTCCAGGAGGAAGCTGGCGATGACCTGCTCGGCTCCCTGGAAGCGGAGGTCCAGGATCCTCACCACGGCCGCCCCTCCTTGGGCCCGATGCGGGTGTGTAGGGTGCCGATGCCCTCCACGGCCACCTCAATCCGGTCCCCAGGGTGCAGCGCCCCTACCCCGGAGGGCGTGCCCGTGAGGACCACGTCCAAAGGCTCCAGAGTCATGAAACCCGAGATGTAGGCCAGGATCTCCGCCACGGTGAAGATCATCCCTGAGGTGTGCCCCTCTTGGCGGAGCTCCTCGTTCACGTAGGTGCGCACCCAGGTGTCCTGGGGATCCAGGTCCGTCTCAACCCAAGGCCCCAGGGGCAGAAACTTGTCGGCGCTCTTGGCCCTGACCCACTGCAGATCCTTCCTCTGGGCATCCCGGGCGGTGATGTCCACGGCGATGGTGTACCCCAGGACGTGGTCCAAGGCCTTCTCTGGGGGCACATTCCGCATCCGATCCCCAATGACCACGGCCAGCTCCCCCTCGTAGTGGAGCTCCTCGGTGAAGTGGGGGTAAGGCACCGCGTCCCCTGTGTTCCAGGGATCCCTGGGGTTTCCCGGATGGGCCAAGGCGTTGGGGGCCTTGAGGAAGAGACCGGGCTCCTGGGGCAGGGCCTCCCCAAAATCGTGCCCCATCTCCCGGATGTGCTCCTTGTAGTTCCGCCCTACGCAGACGATCTTGCTGGGGGTAGCGGGCGCCAGGAGGCGCACCGAGGCCAGGTCGTAGCGTCTGCCCGTGGGGTTTCCCCCAGGGGCGTCCGTTTCCAACACCAGCTCCCCTTCCAGAATCCCCCACCTTCCGCTGCCGAAGCGCAGGATCTTCATGCCCTAAAGCTACCATCTCCCCCGGAGGATTTGCAGGCCCCGAAGGGCCACCACCCCCGCCACCAGGACCGCCCCCAGCCTGCCTGCCGGCGGAACAAGGAAAACGAGGGCCAGGTAGCCGAAGATGGCCCCGAAGGGGATGGGATAAATCCCCCTTCGCCGCCTGCGCCAATGGAGGTGGTAGGCCCCGGCCACCAGGAGGCCCAGGCCCGTGGCCAGGAAAGCTTCTTGGGGAAACCAGGCCAGGAAGAAGCCCAAGGAGGGGGCGATCCCCCCCCCGCCCCGAAAGCGAAAGAAGAGGGGCCAGTTGTGCCCGGCCACCACCGCCCCTGCGGCCAGGGGGCGCCACTCCGGGGGGGTAAGGAGGGCGGCCAAGACCCCCTTGCCCACGTCCCAGAGCACCACGAGGAGGGCGGCCAGAGGCCCTTTGCGTCGGAAGACCCCCGAGCCCCCGGGGAGGTCCCGCCACCTTACCTCGGGAAAGAGGAGAAGCCCCCCCACCAAGGAGCCCATGAGGTAGGCCAGGAGGACGTAACCCATGCTCCCATTCTTGCAAAGGGAGGCCCCCTGCCCTATCCTGAGGTTGGAAGTTTCCATGAAGCGCTTCCACCCCTGAGGCTATGAGGAAGAAACCCACCATCCACGAGGTGGCCGCCCGCGCTGGAGTAGGCCTGGGCACTGTGAGCCGGGTCCTCAACCACCACCCCGCCGTGCGGCCCGAGACCCGGGCCCGGGTCCTAAGGGCTATGGAGGAGCTAGGCTACACCCCCAACCCCCACGCCCGCCGGATCGCCGGGGGAAGGAGCTACACCGTCTCCGTCCTCCTCCCCTTCGTGGCCACGGAGTTCTACCGCAGGCTCATTGGGGGGATTGAGAGCGTCCTCCTGGAAAAGCGCTACGACCTGGCCCTCTTCCCCATCCTCTCCCAGGCCCGGCTCAAGCGCTACCTGGAGAGCACCACCCTGGCCTACCTCACGGATGGCCTGATCCTCGCCTCCTACGACCTCACGGAGCACTTCGGAGAAGGCCGCCTGCCCACGGACCGACCGGTGGTTTTGTTGGACGCCAAAAACCCCCGGTACGACTCCGTCTTCCTGGACAACTTCCTAGGGGGCAGGATGGCCGGGGAGTACCTGGCCCGTTTCCCCGGCAGTATCTTCGCCATCAAGGTGGAGGAGGAGCCGGACCGGGTCTTCCGCCACACGGTCTTTAGCGAGCGCATGGCGGGCTTCGGAGAGGCCCTGCAGGAGGCGGGGCGGCCCTTCCCCGAGAGCCACCTCTACGTGACCCGCCTCTCCGCAGAAGGGGGGCGCCTGGCCCTGAGGCACTTCCTGGAAGAGGCTAACCCTCCTCTGAACGTCTTCGCCGGGGCGGACCAGGTGGCCCTGGGCGTCCTGGAAGAGGCCCAGCGCCTGGGCCTTACCCCAGGCAAGGAAGTGCGGGTCTTGGGCTTTGACGGCCACCCCTTTGCAGAGGAGGTGGGGCTTTCCACCATCGCCCAACCGGTGGAGGCCATGGGGGCCAGGGCTGCTCAGCTCCTTTTGGAGAGGATGCGGGGTTATGGGGGCCCACCCCAGCAGGTGCGCTTTGAGCCAGTCTTGGTGGAAAGGGCCTCTACAAAGGCGCCCCTAGAGGTTTCCTACCTTCCCTAGGGTCGTCCCATGCGGCCAAAAGCCCCCCTCCCCTGGCGCCTCGCAGCCCTCGGGCCCGCAACGAGTCCGGCCCTGGACCCTCGGCACCTCCCCGCCCTTCTCCCCATTCCAAGCCCAGGCCCTTTGGGCCTCCCGCATCCTCCCCTTCGCCCAAGGGGCGGTCTTTTTGGCCGAGGCTCCTTGGCCCAGCAAGGCCGAGGTGTGATCGTCTATCTGGACCAGAACTACGCCAGCCGCATGGCCAAGCACCTTCTGGGCCAAAGGGGGCACGAGGCCTTTGGCCGGCTTTTCCTCACCCTCAAGGGAAGGGTCTTGGCTCCCCCTTCCCCCTTTCATGTCCTGGAGACCCTCTACCCTGCGCGGGGCCCGAGGGAGAAGGCGGGCTACCTCCTCCCCGCCCTAAAGGAGGTCTTCGGAGCCCTCTCCCAGGGGTACTGGGTCCGCCCCTGGCAGGAGGTCGCCAGAAGGCAGGAGCGGGGCCTCTACCTGGAGGACTTCCTGTGGCGAGGGGGAAGCTGGGAGGCCCCTGCGGACCTTTCCCCTTTCCAGGGGCTACTGGACAGCCTCCCTGGGGACCTCCCCCTCGCGCAACTAAGAGCATGGATCCAGGAGGAGGTCCAGAGGCGGACTGGGCTAAAGGAGGTGCCCTTCGTGCGCCTCTTGGCCCAACTCCTTTCGGAAAGCCAAATGGACAAGGCCCGCAAACCCCGCCGCTCCGACCTTTTGGACTTCGTCATGGCCGCTACCATTTACCCCTACGTGGACCTCCTCCTCACGGACCGCTACCTGAGAAATCTCCTGGGGGTCAAGGCGGTGGGAGGGCGGCGGAAAGAGGTGGAGCGTCTGGTTTTGGCCTTTTCGGGGCAGTAGACTCGGGAGGATGAGAGGCATCCGGGACCCCGGGCTCGTCCCCATCGCGGAGAAGGTCCTTGCGGGCGAGCGCCTGAGCTTCGCCGAAGGCCTCCTCCTCTACGAGACCAAGGACCTCCCCACGCTCATGCGCCTCGCCAACCTGGTGCGGGAGAGGAAGCACGGCCACAAGACCTACTTTGTCCACTCCATCCGCGTATCCCAGACCAACATCTGCTATGTGGGCTGCACCTTCTGCGCCTTCCAAAGGCGCTTCGGCGAAGAGGGGGCCTGGGACTGGGATGTAGACGAGGTGGTGGCCTGGGTGCGGGAGCGCTACCAGGAGGGGCTCACGGAGATCCACCTGACCGCAGGCCACCACCCCAAAAGGCCCTTCAGGTACTACCTGGACCTAGTCCGAGCCCTCAAGGCGAGCCTCCCCGGGGTGCAGGTGAAGGCCTGGACCGCGGCGGAGATCCACCACTTCTCCAAGGTCGCCCGCCTCCCCTACCGGGAGGTGCTCCAGGCCCTCAAGGAGGCGGGCCTGGACGCCATGCCGGGGGGCGGGGCGGAGATCTTCGCCGAAAGGGTAAGGAAGCGGATCGCCCGGGCCAAGGTTTCCGCCGAGGGGTGGCTTGCGATCCACCGCACCGCCCACGAGCTGGGCCTCCCCACCAACGCCACCATGCTCTACGGGCATATAGAGACCCTCGAGGAGCGCCTGGACCACATGGAGCGCCTAAGGAGGCTCCAGGACGAGACGGGGGGCTTCATGAGCTTCATCCCCCTGGCCTTCCAGCCGGACGGCAACCAGCTGGCCCGGGAGCTGGGCAAGAGGGAGTTCACCACCGGCCTGGACGACCTGAGGAACCTGGCCGTGGCGCGCCTCTACCTGGACAACTTCCCCCACATCAAGGGCTACTGGGCCACCCTGACCCCGGAGCTAGCCCAGGTCTCCCTGGACTGGGGGGTCACGGACATCGACGGCACCCTCATTGAGGAGAAGATCGTCCACATGGCGGGAAGCCCCACCCCCAAGGGCCTTACCAAGGAGGCCCTGGCGGGGATCATCCGGAAGGCGGGCCGCCTCCCCGTGGAGCGGGACGCCCTCTACCGGGAGGTCAGGGTCTGGGCGTGAGCTACCGGCTAGGGCTCCCTCCCTACGCCAACGTGGCCCCCCTGGCCCACTTCCTGAGGCCCGAAGGGTTTACCCTGTTCCAGGCCCCCCCCACCGCCCTGAACCGCATGC
Source organism: Thermus sediminis (assembly GCF_003426945.1). NCBI lineage: Bacteria > Thermotogati > Deinococcota > Deinococci > Thermales > Thermaceae > Thermus > Thermus sediminis. The sequence continues at coordinate 1,976,528 of NZ_QURO01000004.1, read as the reverse complement.
TCCTGGAGGGGGAGTTGGACCTCTCCTTGGCCTCGAGCCTGGCCTACCTGGAGCACCAGGACCAATGGGGCCTCCTCCCCGACTTCTCCGTGGCCGTCCTGGGGCCGGTGTACTCGGTAAACCTCTTCCACCGCGTGCCCCTGGAGGACCTAAAAAGGGTAGCCCTCACCGGGGAGAGCGCCACCAGCGTGGCCCTCCTCCGCCTCCTCCTGGAGGAGCGGGGGGTAAAGCCCTGCTACGAGCGAGCCGAGGGAGAGCTTGAGCTTTTGCAAGACTACGAAGGGGTCCTCCTCATCGGGGACCGGGCCGTAAAGGTCTACGCCCGCCTCCTCAGGGGCCTCCCCGAAACCCCCATGGACCTCCCCACCCGCTTCGGGGAGGTGGCGGTCACGGACCTGGCCATGGCCTGGTTCCGCAGGACCCGCCTCCCCTTCGTCTTCGCCGTCTGGGCCTACCGCCGGGAAAGCCCCCCGCCCAAAGCGGTGGTCCAGGCCCTGAGGCGGGCCCGCCTTTTGGGCCTGGGCCGCCTGGAGGAGGTGGCCCAAAAGGAGGGGAGACGGCTTTCGGTCCACCCCGCCCTCCTCCTCCACTACCTCTGGAACTTCCGCTACCACCTGGAGGAGCCGGACCGCCTGGGCCTAAAGGCCTTCGCCGAGGCCCTGGGCCTCCCCTTCCGCCCCATGTATTATCCTGAATAGCGCTTGACAATACATAGCACTTGGCGTATCGTGGCCTTGGGCTCGAGGCCCAAGGAGGTCTGCATGCGTTGGAACCTGGATCCTGCTCACACCAGCATCGCCTTCTCCGTGCGGCATATGGTGGTGGCCACGGTGCGGGGTAGCCTGAACCTGAAGGAGGGCTTTGTGGAGGCCGACCCAAAGGGAACCCCTATCCGCGTGGAGGCCCGTCTAGATGCCAAGAGCATCCACACGGGCGTGGCCGACCGGGACAACCACCTCCGCTCCCCGGACTTCCTGGATGTGGGGCGCTACCCGGAGATCGTCTTCCGGAGCGAGAGGATCACCCCCTTGGGGGAGGGCCGCTACCGGGTAGAGGGGGAGCTCACCCTCCGGGACGTGACCCGGCCCCTGGCCCTCGAGGTGGAAACCTCGGGGCCCATCAAGGACCCCTGGGGCAACGAGCGCCTGGCCGCCCACTTTGAGGGGAAGCTCAACCGCAAGGACTTCGGCCTCACCTGGAACATGGTCCTGGAAACCGGGGGGCTTCTGGTGGGCGAGGAGGTCCGCTTCAGCGTGGATACGGAGCTGGTGGCGGAAAAGGCGCAAGTGGGGACCTAGATGGGAGCCAACACCGCCCCTTGGAACCTGGCGCTTGCGGCCCTGGGGGTGGCGCTGGGCACCAACCTCCTCCTCTTCCTCCTGGCCGGGGCGGTGGGGGTACCCTTCCAGGTGACGCCTCCGGGCCAACCCCCACAAGAGGTGGCCCTGGCCTCCGTGGCCCTTTTCACCGTCCTTCCCATGCTCCTAGGGTTTGCCCTTTACTTCCCCTTGCGGCGGAGAACCCCTCGGGCTCTCCCTATCTTCGTGGGCCTGGCCCTTGCGGTCTTCCTCCTCATGCTCTTCCCCCCTTTCGCCGCCGCCCCGCGCCCCGACACCCGCCTCGCCCTCCTCGCCCTCCACGTGCCCCCGGTGGCGGCCTTCCTCTGGACCCTCTTCCGGGTGGAAAGGGAAATGGCCCATGGCCCCTAGGCGGCTCCTTGGCCTAGCCCTCCGGCTGCGGGACCCAAGAGCCCTCCCCACCTTCTGACGGGACCTCCCGGGGCTAGAGGTGGAAGCGGACCCGTCCCATTACCGCCTCTCGCCCCAGGGGAAAGACTTCTTCCTGGATCTCTTCCACGATCCTAGGGCCTCTCCCTGCCCCTACCCCTCGGTGGGCCTTCTGGAGGCCGGGGCCCGGTTTGCGGGAGCCGCGGACCACGGGGCCTCCGAGGCCCTCTACTTCGCCGAGAACCCCAGGCCTGCCCCCCTCCCCCAAAAACCCCTCCGCACCTCCGCCCGCATGCCACGGACCCTGCCCAGGCCTGCTTTGGGGGGAGGCTTGGCATGGAGGCGAGGCGCCGCACCTACCCCGGGGTCCTCCTCCTTTGGGATGGGGGCCACCACCCCATGGGGGCGAACACCTGGGCTGGAAGGCCGCTGGCCCCGCAAGGGACCAGAGGGCTATGGGGCCACACCCTCTTCCCTCCAAAGGGGGTGCCCAAGGGCATCTTCCGGGGTTCTGCGGAGGTGCTTGACGAAGACGACCCCTCCGGTCTAAGCTTGGAGCAACTATGCGGACCCTTGGGCGCCACTTCGGCTTTTATCCTCCCGCCGGGGGCGCCCTGCGGCCTGCGTAGGCCTTCACCTCAAAGGGCGCCCCCAAAAAGGGGGCGCCCAAAGTTTTTGGGAGGGAAGCTATGTTGGTCGTGATGAAGCGTGGGTACACGGAGGCGGAGCTTCAGGAAGTGGTCCGGGAGATAGAGAAGGTGGGGTACCGGCCCCACGTCTCCCGGGGGGTGGAGACCACCCTGGTGGGGGCCATCGGCCGGGGGCCCACCCCGGAGCTCATGGAGCACTTCCGGGCCCTGCCCGGCGTGGCCGAGGTCATCCCCATCTCCAAGCCTTGGAAGCTGGCGAGCCTGGACGTGCAACCCTTCCCCACGGTCCTGGACTTCCCCACGGGGAAGACCGGGGGCGGGCACGTGATGGTGGCGGCGGGGCCTTGCGGGGTGGAAAGCTGGGAGCAGACCCTGAGGGCGGCTCGCTACGTGAAGGCCCATGGGGCCCAGATGCTCCGGGGCGGGGCCTTCAAGCCCCGCACGAGCCCCTACGCCTTTCAGGGCCTAGGGGTGGAGGGCCTGAAGATCCTGGCCGAGGCCAGGCGGGAGACGGGCCTCCCCGTGGTCACCGAGGTCCTCTCCCCGGAGCAGGTGGAGCTCGTGGCCGAGCACGCCGACGTCCTGCAGATCGGGGCCCGGAACGCCCAGAACTTCCCCCTCCTCCAGGCGGTGGGGGAGGTGGGGAAGCCCGTCCTCCTCAAGCGGGGGATGAGCATGACCCTCGAGGAGTTCCTCATGAGCGCCGAGTACATCCTCTCCCGGGGCAACATGCAGGTGATCCTGGTGGAACGGGGGATCCGCACCTTTGAGAAGGCCACCCGCTTCACCCTGGACGTCTCCGCCGTCCCAGTGCTCAAGAGCTGGACCCACCTCCCCATCTGGATAGACCCCTCCCACCCCGCGGGCAAGCGGGACTGGGTCATCCCCCTGGCCCTGGCGGGCCTGGCCGCGGGGGCGGACGGGATCATCGTAGAGACCCACCCCGAGCCGGAAAAGGCCCTCTCCGACGCGGCCCAGCAGCTCCACGAGGAGGAGTTCGCAAAGCTGATGCGCCAGGTGCGCCGCCTAGCGGAGGCCCTGGACAAGACCCTCTCCACTCCGGTCAAGGGATGAGGCCCCTCTTCGCCAAGGTGGGCATCTTCGGGGTGGGCCTCTTGGGGGGAAGCATAGCCCTGGGGCTCAAGGAGCGCTTCCTGGCCGAGGAGGTCCACGCCTACGACCCAGACCCCCTGGCCCTGGAGAAGGCCCTCTTCCTGGGGGTGGCGGACCGGGCCCACACGGACATCGGCCCCTGGGTAGGGGAGCTTTCCTTGGGCATCCTGGCGGCCCCCGTGGGGGCCCTGGCCCATCTGGGAAGGGCCCTCGCCCCCCACGCCCATCCCCAAAGCCTCTGGACCGATGTGGGAAGCGTGAAGGCCAAGGTGGTGGAGGCCCTCGAGGGCCTCCTCCCCCACTTCCTGGGGGGGCACCCTATGGCGGGAAGCGAGCGGGCCGGGGTGGAGAACGCCCACGCGGGGCTTCTCCAGAACGCCGTCTGGGTCCTCACCCCCACGGAAAGGACCACCCCCAAGGCCCAGGAAGGGATCAGAGGGCTGGTGGAGGCCCTGGGAGCCTACCCCCTCGAGGTCCCCCCCAGGCTCCACGACGAGCTCGTGGCCCGCATCTCCCACCTCCCCTACCTCCTGGCCGTGGCCCTGAACCGCTTGGTGGCCCGAAGCCCGGAACGGGACCTCCTCATGTTCCTAGCGGCGGGGGGCTTCCGCGACCTGACCCGGGTGGCCTCGGGCTCCCCCCGGATGAGCCGGGACATGGTGGTGGAGAACAAGGAGGCCCTCAGGGAGGCCATAGAGGAGCTCCGGGAGATCCTCCTGGAGCTTGAGGGTCTCTTGGAGGAACCGCAAGCCCTCCTGGAGGCGACGGAGGAGGCCAAAAGGACCCGGGACAGCCTCCCCATCGTGCGCCGAAGCCTCCTTCCCGAGATGCACGACCTCTCCGTCCAGGTACCGGACCGCCCCGGGGAGATCGCCAGGATCGCCACCGCCTTGGGGGAGGCCGGGATCAACATCAAGGACATCGAGGTCCTCACCATCCGGGAGGAGGCGGGAGCCCTGAGGCTTGGCTTCGCCACCCGGGAGGAGAAGGAAAGGGCCAGGGAGGTCCTCAAGGAGGCGGGGTATCGGGTTCGCTAGCCCGGGCCACCCGGTTTTTGCCCAAGGCCTTGGCCCGGTAAAGGGCCTGGTCCGCCCGGAGGAAGAGCTCCCCCAGGTCCCCCCGGTAAAGGGCCACCCCAAAGCTGGCGGTGACGCCCAAGGCCGCAAGGCCTTCCCGAAGCCTTTCCGCCAAGCGTTCCGCCCCCAGGGGGTCGGTGGCGGGCAGGAGGATGGCGAACTCCTCCCCGCCCCACCGCCCCACCAGATCCCCCTGGCGCACGTGGGCCTTTAGGTACCCCGCCACCCGCCTCAGGACCCGGTCCCCCTCCTGGTGCCCCCTCTCGTCGTTCACCCGCTTGAAGTCGTCCAGGTCCAGGAGGACGAGGGCGAAGGGCCTCTCCCCCCGCTCCACCCGGGCCGCCTCCCTTTCCAGGGCCATCTCCAGGGCCCGGCGGTTGGGGAGGCCCGTGAGGGGGCAGGTGAGGGCCTGCTCCCGCCAGAAGCGCACCTGGCCGTAGAGCTCCCGGAACCGGGCCAGGAGGAGGGTGAGGGCCAGAAGGATGGGTTGGGAAAGGGCGTAGTGGCCGTAGGGGAAGCCCGTGTCCCGGCCGGCGAGGAGGGGAAGGAGGACGAGAAGCCCGCCCCAAAAGGCTCCCGCCCCCAAGGCCCAGGGCAAGGGGTAGGCGAAGGCGGCGAGGAGGTAGAGGGCCGGGCTCCAAAACCCCGCCCCCCAGTAGGCCTCCCCCGAGCGCCAGGCCTCGAAGAGGAGGTAGGCCCCGAGGGCGTGGACCAGGACCCTGGGGGCCCGCTTGGGGCCCTGGCGGAGGGCCAAGAGGAAGAGGAGGGCGAAGGCGAGGTAGAGGGGGAGGAGGCGGAGGTCCCGGATAGGCCAGTAGTGGAGCTGGACCCCGATCCCCAGGAGTAGCCCCAGCCAGGTGAGGCCATAGAGGGAGCGGACCAGGTCCACGGCCCTAAGCCTAGCCCCAGGCCGTGAAAACCCTATAAAAGGCCTAGGGAAGGACCTTTCCGGGGTTAAGGACCCCCCTGGGGTCCAGGGCCGCCTTGACCCGCCTAAGGAAGCCTAGGGTGGCGGGGTCCAGGGCCTCGGCCATGAAGGGGCGCTTCATGAACCCGATGCCGTGCTCCCCAGAGAGCACGCCGCCATGGCGCAGGGCCACCCGGGCGATCTCGTGGGCCAAGGCCCAGACCCGCTCCTCGGGCTCCAAGCGGGGGTCGTAGAGGATGTTGGGGTGGAGGTTGCCGTCCCCGATGTGGCCGAACTGGACCAGGAGGAGGCCAAAGGCCCGCCCCAGGGCCTCGAGCTCCCCCACCACCCGGGGCAAGGCGCTCCGGGGCACGGCGATGTCCTCGTTGACCCGCTTGGGGCGGAGGCGGCCCAGGGCCGGGCTCACGCTCCTCCGGGCCCGCCAGAGGGCCTCGGCCTCCCCCTCGTCCCGGGCCCTCTTCACCTCGGCCCCAAGCTCCAAGGCCGTCCTCTCCAAGAGGGAAAGCTCCTCCTCCACCAGCTCCCGGTCGTCCCCGTCCGTTTCCACCAGGAGGAGGGCCCTGTCCCGGGGCAGGCCCATGCCCAGGTAGGCCTCCACGGCGTTCACCGCGCTTTTGTCCATGAACTCCAGCTTGGCGGGAACTGCCCCCAGGGCGATGCCCTGGGAGACCGCCTCCGCCAGGGCCTCCACCCCGGGAAAGAGGGCCATGAGGGTGGCCCGGTAGCGGGGGAGGGGGAGAAGCCGGAGCCGGGCCCCGGTGATGAGGCCCAAGGTCCCCTCCGAGCCGATGAGGAGGCCGGGGAGGTCGTAGGCCTCCCGGCTGAGGCGCCACACCTCCCCCTCCCCGTCCACCCACTCCAGCTCCAAGACGTAGTCCCCCGTGACCCCGTACTTGAAGCAGAGGGGCCCTCCGGCGTTCTCCCCCAGGTTTCCCCCCAGGGTGCTGGTGTGGGAGGAGGCAGGGTCTGGGGGGTAGAAGAGGCCATAGGGCCTCGCCGCCTGGGAGAGCTGGGCGGTGGTGACCCCGGGCTCAGCCCAGGCGGTGCGGCCCAGGGGGTCCACCTCGAGGCGGGTCATGCGGGTAAAGGCCACCACGAGGGCCTCCCCCAGGGGCACCGCCCCCCCGGAAAGCCCGCTTCCCGCCCCTCGAGGCACCAAGGGAACCCCGTGCCTTTGGCTCAGGCGCACCAGGGCCTGCACCTCCGCCGTGGACTCCGGCAGGACCACGGCTAGGGGGGCCTCCCCCACCAGGATGGCGTCGTAGCGGTAGACCCCCTTCTCCGCAGGGGAGAGGAGGGCCCTAGGGCCGAAGGCTGCCCTCAGCTCCTCCCGAAGCCCCATGCCCCTAGGCTACCAGCTGGGGTCGCAGGAGGCCGTAACATCGGGGCGGACGGGGTTTTGCGCCCGCACATAGGGGCCCAGGACCCCGGCGGTCACCCCCCTAACCCAGAGCCTGCGGTCCGGCAAGGGCTCCACCACGATGCCCTGGGGAGAGACCGCCGTCCCCGCCCGGACCTCTCCCCTTGGGGTCACCTCCAAGTACCCCCTCACCTGGGGGCCAAAGATGGGGCCGGAAAGGCGGAACCTTTCCTCGGGCCTCGCCCGCCAAGGGTCCACCCCCTCCGGCACAAAGAAGAACTCCAAGGCGTCCAGGCGCCCCTCCAGGAGGAAGCGGTAGTCCAAAAGGGTGTTCCGATCCGCGCAGTAGGTGCCCTGGGTGCGCAGGGCCTGGATGCGGTGCCCGGGGTAGGCCACCTCCAGGGTCAGGGAGCAGGCGGCGAGGAGGGGCAGAAGGAGGAGAAGGGCGCGCATGCTTCCATCTTGCCCCAGACCCCCCTAGAGGAGCTTGGAGGAGGCTAAAGGGACCTTTAGACTTGGAACGTGGCCTACTGGCTCCTGAAGACCGAACCCGAGACCTACAGCATAGAGGACCTGAGGCGGGAGGGACGGGCCATATGGGACGGGGTCCGGAACTTCCAGGCCCGCAACTACCTGATGGGGATGCGGGAAGGGGACCTCTGCTTCATCTACCACTCCAGCGCCAACCCCCCGGGGATCGCGGGCCTGGCCCGGGTGGTGCGAGCCGGCCTCCCCGACCCCACCCAGTTTGACCCCCAAAGCCCCTACTTTGACCCCAAGGCCACCCGGGAAAGGCCCCGCTGGTACACGGTGGAGGTGGCCTTCCTCGAGGCCTGGCCCCTCATCCCCCTAGCCGAGCTCAAACGCCTCTTCCCCCCAGACCACCCCCTGGTCAAAAGGGGGAACCGGCTTTCCGTGATGCCGGTCCCCCCGGAGGTGGCCGAGGGGCTTATTGCGCGGAGAGGGTCCCGATGATCCGGAAGAGGGGCAGGAACATCCCCGCCACGATCAGGCCCACGATCACGCCCAGGAAGATGATCATCAGGGGCTCAATGGCCGCGGTGAGGCTGGCCACCGCCTCGTCCACCTCCCGCTCGTAGAAGTCGGCGATCTTGGAGAGCATGGTGTCCAGGGCCCCCGTCTCCTCGCCGATGGCCACCATGGAGCTCACCATGGGGGGGAAGACGAAGGGGTGCTGGGCCAGGGTGAGGTTCAGGGGCTCCCCCTGCTGGACCTTGTTCTTGGCCAGGTCCACGATCCCCTCCACCACGCTGTTGCCCGCAGTGCCCTTGGTGATGTCCAAGGACTCCAGGATGTTGACCCCGCTCGCCAGGAGGAGGGCCAGGGTGCGGGAGAAGCGGGCCACGGCGGTCTTGCGGTTCAGGTTGCCGAAGACGGGGATCCTCAGCTTGATGCGGTCGATGACCTTGCGCCCCTGGGGGGTGCCGTAGTACCAGCGGTAAGCGAAGAAGAGGGCCACGAAGAGGAGGAGAAGGGGCAGGGTGGCGGCCCTCAAGAACTCGGAAACCGCGATGAGGAAGCGGGTGAGGAGGGGAAGCTCCGAGCCCAGGTCCCTGAGGATCTGGGCGAACTGGGGCACGATCCCGGTGAGGAGGAAGTAGGCCACGCCCACGGCGAAGACGAAGACGATGACGGGGTAGGTCATGGCGCTTCGGATCTTGCCCCTTAGCTCCAGTTCCTTCTCCAAGAAGGCGGCCAGGCGGTCCAGGATCACGTCCAGGCCGCCCGAGGTCTCCCCCGCCCGCACCAGGTTCACGTAGAGCCGGGAGAAGAGCTTGTGCTTGGCCAGGGCGTCGGAGAAGGCCATGCCGCCTTCTATGTCCCCGCGCACCTGCCTGAGGATCTCCCGGAACTTCTTGTTTTCTGTCTGTTTTTCCAGGATGGCCAGGGACTGGAGGAGGGTGAGGCCGGCCCCGATCATGGTGGCGAGCTGGCGGGAGAAGATGGCGAGGTCCTTGAGCCCAGGACCCCGCTCCAGGGCGGGCAGGCGCACCTCCCTTTGGAGCCCCCGCCCGGGCTCCTTGATCTCCGCCACGAAGAGGCCCCGGTCCCTAAGGAGGCGGGCTGCGGTGCGCAGGTCCTCGGCCTCAATGGTAGCCTCCACCAGGCGGCCCTGACGGTCGCGAGCCTTATACTGGTAGACCGGCATGGCCGAAGTATACCAGAAGGAGTTGGCCGAAGCGGCGGAGATCCTGAAGAGGGGCGGACTGGTGGCCTTCCCCACGGACACCGTGTGGGGGGTCCTGGCCCGGATGGAGGACGAGGCCGCCTGCCGACGGATCTACGCCATGAAGGGGCGTGGGGAGGGAAAACCCCTCCAGGTCCTGGTGGCGGACCTCGAGGACGCCCTCCAACTGGCCCAGCTGGGCCCCCTGGAGGGGCGGTTCCTGCGCCTGGCGGAGGCCTTCTGGCCGGGGGGGCTCACCGTGGTGGTCCCGGGGCGGGGCATCCCCTCCTGGATCAGCCAGGACGGCTCCGTGGGCCTGAGGATGCCCGCCCACGGGGCCTTGCGGGAGCTCCTCCGGGGGGTGGGAGGGTATGCGGCGGCCACCAGCCTGAACAAAAGCGGCCTCCCCCCGGTGGGCACCGAGGAGGAGGCCCGGGCCTTCCCCGTGGACTTCGTCTTCCCCGGGGAGGCGGGGGGGCTGGCCTCCAGCGTGGTGGACCTGCGCACGGGGGAGGTCCTCCGGGAAGGGACCATCCCCAAGGCGGCCCTCCTCTCCTACCTGGCCCGTGGCTAGCCTCCAGCCCCAAGGCACCAGGGAGGGCTTTTAGCGTTCGGCTTGGAGGGCTTAGAGGACCTCCCGCTCCTCGAGGGCGGTCCAGCCCTCCTCTGAGGTTAGGACCTCCTTGGCGGGAACGGGGAGGGGGCTAAAGAGTTCGTTCTGCCGCACGAAGGCGAGGAGGAAGCGCCCCAAAAGGCGCATCTGGCTCCGGTGGGCCCGGATGGCCTTTTCCTTGAGGAGAACCTCTTCCTCGGAAAGGGGAAACCGCCGCCAGGGAAGCCCCCGGCCCCGGGGTGGGGGGTAGAGGGGAAGCCCTTTGTGGAGGCCCTTGGGCAAGGGGTACTGGTAGCCCCCGTGGATCACGTAGTACTCCAGGCGCCCCTCGAGCCCCAAGGAGGCCGCCGCCCGCATGCCGAAGTAGGCGGTGGCCTGGTGGTCCCGGTGGGCGTCCAGAGGGCTTGGCAGGAGGATGCGGGTGGGCCTAAGCTCGCGAAGGATCTCCACCAGGGTGGCCTCCAGGACCTTCCCCGTGTAGGGAAGGCCCGGGCGGTAAACCCCGGGGTAGGCCACGGCCTCGAGGCCCGTGTGGGGGCTCTCGTAGGCCAGGTAGTAGTGGGTGGTGAAGAGCTGGAAAAGCCCTTGGTCGGGGAAGCCCAGGAAGAGGGCGCGCTCCCGGGGAAGGCCCAGGGCCTCCAACCCCCGCCAGGCCTCCACCATCCGCCTTAGGGCCAGCCGGCGCATGGCCTCCTTGGAGGGAAGGGGGCTTCCCGCCGCCAGGTCAAAGGCATCCCCCGAGGTGAGGTAGACCACGCTCACCCGCCCGCCCGCCCCGTGGACGCGGCGCATGAGGCCCGCCGCCGCCAGGACCTCGTCGTCGGGGTGGGGGGCGAGAACCAGGAGGCGCTCCCCAGGCCCTGGCGCGAAAAGGGGTAGGCGGCGCACCCAGGCCGAGGCCAGGAGAGCGTGGTAGTAGGCGAAGACGAAGCGGCCGTTGATGAAGGCCCAAACCCCTAGGGCGGCGAGGAGGAGCCCCAGGCGCTCGGCCCAAAGCAACCCTAGCCAAAGCCTCAAGGCCTCTGTCGCCCCCACGTAGAGGAGCAGGAGCAGAAGCAGCCACTGCCAGGGAGCCAGGCGGCGCACGGGGGGCATTCTACCGGAAGGGGTTTTAGACTGGCCCTGTGGTCCAGGTGCGCCCGGCCAAGGAGGAAGACCTGGCGGAGATCGCCCGCCTCTCCCACGAAACCCTCCTCCTGGGCCGGGAGGGCAAGGCGGTCTTCCCCAGCCGGGAGCTTTGGGGTGAGCTCTTCGTGGCTCCCTACCTGCGCCGGGGGTGCTGCGCCTTGGTGGCCGAGGTGGAGGGGGAGGTGCTGGGTTATATCCTGGGAGCCTGCGCCACCTTTCCCCTGGGCCTGGACCTGGTCTCGAGGCTTCCCCTTGTCCTCCTCCGCCTCCTCCTGGGCCGGTACGGGCCCATCCTCCCCCACCTCCTTTACCTCCTCCGCCTTCTCCTCTACCCCGGGCCCAAGGCCCCAAGGGGACGCTACCCCGCCCACCTCCACATCGCCGTGGACCCCAAGGCCCGGGGTAAGGGTTTGGGGAAGGCGCTTCTCTCGGCCTTCCTTGAATGCTTGAAGGTCCGCGGCATCAAGGGAGTGCAGCTCTCCACCACCCGGGCCAATGAGACGGCCCGGAAGCTCTACCGGAGCCTGGGGTTCCGCCTCTACGCCAAAAAGGCCAGCCCCTTCTGGGCCCCTTACCGGGGCCGCCCCGTGATCCACGAGGTCTGGGTGAGGGAGTTGGGGTAGACTCCCCTCGAGGTGCGCCATGCTGGACTTTTACGCCATTGGGGACCTCCTCACCCCCGAGGAGAGGGAGATCGGAAAGGCCGCCCGCCGCTTCCTGGAGAAGGAGGCCCTGCCCCACATACGGGACTGGTGGGAGGAAGGGGTCTTCCCCACCCACCTGATCCCCAGGTTTGGGGAGATGGGCTTCCTAGGCCCCACCCTGCCCCCGGAGTACGGGGGGGCAGGGGTGTCCAGCGCCGCCTATGGCCTCATGGCCTACGAGCTGGAGCGGGTGGACTCGGGCCTGAGGAGCTTTGTGAGCGTCCAGAGCTCCCTGGTCATGTACCCCATCTACGCCTTCGGCAGCGAGGCCCAGAAGCGGGAGTTCCTCCCCAGGCTCGCCCGGGGGGAGATGGTGGGGTGCTTCGGCCTCACCGAGCCCGACGGGGGCTCGGACCCCTACGGCCACATGAAGACCCGGGCCCGGCGGGAAGGGGACACCTGGGTCCTCACCGGCACCAAGATGTGGATCACCAACGGCAACCTGGCCCACATCGCCATCGTCTGGGCCAAGGACGAGGCGGGAAGAGTTCTAGGCTTCATCGTCCCCACGGACAGCAAGGGCTTCCAGGCCCGGGAGGTGAAGCACAAGATGAGCCTCCGGGCCTCGGTGACCAGCGAACTGGTCCTAGAGGGGGTGCGGGTGCCCGAGGCTTTGCGCCTGCCCAAGGCGGAGAGCCTCAAGGCCCCCCTCTCCTGCCTCACCCAGGCCCGCTTCGGCATCGCCTGGGGGGCCATGGGGGCCTTGGAGGCCGTCTACACCGAGGCCCTCGCCTTCGCAGGGAGCCGCACCGCCTTCGGGGAGCCCATCGCCAAGAAGCAGCTGGTCCAGGCCAAGCTGGCGGAGATGCTGGCCTGGCACACGGAGGGGCTCCTCCTCGCCTGGCGCCTTGCCCGCCTCAAGGACGAGGGGAAGCTTAGGCCCGCCCAGGTCTCCCTGGCCAAGAGGCAGAACGTGAGGAAGGCCCTGGAGGCTGCCCGCCTGGCCCGGGAGATCCTGGGGGGAAGCGGCATCACCCTGGAGTACCACGCCATCCGCCACATGCTCAACCTGGAAACCGTCTACACCTACGAGGGCACCCACGAGGTCCACACCCTGGTCCTGGGCCGGGAGATCACGGGGCTAAACGCCTTCTAGATGCTCATCGCCTTCACCGGGGACCCCTTTTTGGCGCGGGAGGCCCTCCTCCAGGAGGCGGGGCTTCATGGGCTTTCCCGCTTCATAGAGCCCACCCCCGAGGCCCTGGCCGAGGCCCTGGCCCCGGGGCTTTTTGGGGGCGGGGGGCCATGCTGGACCTGAGGGGGGTCACCGAGGAGGAGTGGAAGGCCCTAAAGCTCATTCTGGAAAACGTTCCCGAAAACGTGCCGGTCCTCCTCTTAGACCCTAGGCCAAGCCCCGCCCGGGCCGCCTTCTACCGGGAGAGGGAGCGGCGGGACTTCCCCACCCCCAAAGGGAAGGACCTCCTGAGGCACCTGGAGAACCGGGCCAGGCGCCTGGGCCTAAAGCTCCCCGCCGGGGTGGCCCAGTACCTGGCCGGCCTCGAGGCCGACCTGGAGGCCCTGGAGCGGGAGCTGGAGAAGATCGCCCTCCTCGCCCCGCCCCTCACCCTGGAGAAGGTGGAGAAGGCAGTGGCCCTGAGGCCCCCCGTCACGGGGTTTGACCTGGTGCGGGCCGTGCTGGAGAAGGACCCCAAGGGGGCCCTGGGCCGCCTCAGGCGCCTCAAGGAGGAGGGGGAGGAGCCCCTGAGGCTTCTAGGGGCCCTGGCCTGGCAGTTTGGCCTCCTGGCCAAGGCCTTCTTCCTCCTAAGGGAGACCCCAAAGCCCACCGAGGGGGACCTGGCCCGGCTCGGGACCCACCCCTACGCCGCCAAGAGGGCCCTGGAGGAGGCGAGGAAGCTGGACCAAGAAGCCCTCCGCCAGGCCCTGGACACCCTGATAGCGGCGGAGCGCCGGGCCAAGGGGGCAAGGACCCCTGGCTCGCCCTGGAGATGGCCGTCCTCCGCCTAGCGGTTGACCGGCGGGTCAGCCCCCGGGTAGACTCGGGGCATGCTGGAACCCGCTCTCCTGGAAAAAGTGCTGGGCCAGGCCCTTAGGGGCGGGGCCGACTTCGCCGAGGTTTACGCCGAGCGCGCCAAGCGAAGGCGCATGACGGTGCGCTCGGGAAGGCTGGAGGAGGCCCTAAGCGGCCTGGACTACGGGGCCGGGATAAGGCTCTTCTTCGGCACCGAGGTGGTCTACGCCTACACCAACGACCTCACGGAGGAGGGGCTCTTGGAGGCCTTGGAAACCCTCCTTAGGGCCAAGGGGGCCCTGGGCCAGGTGGACGGGCAGGGCAGGGGGGGCTTGGACTTCCGCAAACAAGTCCCCAAGGGCCTCCACGCTCCCCAGATTCCCTACGGGAAGAAGGACAGGCGCTACCGCCTGGAAAGGCTCCTGGAGGCCGAGGCCGGGGCCCGGATCGCCCCGGAGATCCGCCAGGTGGAGGCGAGCCTCCTGGAGTGGGAAGCGGAGGTCCTGATCGCCAACACGGAAGGGGTCCTGGCGGAGGAAAGGCGGGTCAGGACCCGGCTCTTCGTCCTGGCGGTGGCCCAGGAGGGGGCTGAGGTGCAGACGGGCTACGCCGGGCCTGGGAAGAGCGTGGGCCTGGAGCTCTTTGACCTCTACCCCCCCAAGGCCGTGGGGGAAAAGGCCGCCCGCCAGGCCCTCACCAACCTAAGGGCCAAGCCCGCCCCCGCGGGCACCTTCCCCGTGGTGGTGGGGCCGGGCTTCGGCGGGGTCCTCTTCCACGAAGCGGTGGGCCACCTCCTAGAGACCACCAGCGTGGCCAAGAAGGCCAGCGTCCTTTCCGACAAGCTGGGGGAGCGGATCGCCAGCCCCGCCGTCACCTACATCGACGACGGCACCCTCCCCCACGCCTTTGGCTCCACCGAAATGGACGACGAGGGGCGCCCCACGGAGCGCACGGTCCTCATTGAGGGGGGCATCCTGAAGAGCTACATGGTGGACCGGCTGGGCCACCTCCTCACGGGCTACCCCATGACGGGGTCGGGCCGCAGGCAGGACTACACCTTCGCCCCCACCTCCAGGATGCGCAACACCTTCCTCGCCCCTGGGGACAAGAGGCCGGAGGAGCTCTTTGAGGGGATAGAGTTCGGCCTCTACGCCAAGGAGATGGGGGGCGGGCAGGTGAAGCCGGGAAGCGGGGAGTACAACTTCGCCGTCCAGGAGGGGTACATCATCCGCAAGGGGCGCATAGAGGAGCCCGTGCGGGGGGCCATGCTGGTGGGCAAGGGCCCCGAAACCCTCATGCGGGTGGTGGCCGTGGCCCACGACTGGGAAAACGCCCCGGGCATGTGCGGAAGCCTCTCCGGGGCGGTGCCGGTGGAGGTGGGCCAGCCCCACGTGCTGGTCTCGGAGATCGTGGTAGGAGGTCGGGCATGACCCTGGAAGAGGCCAAGGGCTACGTGCTCAGGCGGGCCAAGGAGCTGGGCCTCGAGGCCGAGCTCCTTTTCGTGGAAAACCGGGAGCTCTCCCTAAGGGCCCAGGGAGGGAGGCTAGAGGAGCTCAAGGAGGCAAGGCAGGGCGGGGTGGGCCTCCGGGTGGTGGCTGGGGGCCGGGTGGGCTACGCCTACACCGAGGAGCTTTCCCAGGAGGCCCTGGACTGGGCCTTGGAGGAGGCCCGGGAAAACGCCCTCCTCTCCGCCAAGGAGGGGGCCATCCCCCCGGGGAAGCCCCTGGGGAGCCACGACCTCCTGGGGGAGGGGCTTTCCGCCCCCCTCGAGGCCAAAAGGCAGGCGGCCCTGAGCCTGGAAAAGGCCCTCCAGGAAGACCCCAGGGTCAGGGCGGTCCTCATGGGGGGGTACTTGGAGCGGGAAGCAAGGGTGGTCCTAGAGAGCACCCAGGGTGCCCAAGGGGGCTACCGCACGGGGCTTGCCGGGCTCATGGGAAGCTTCGTCATGGCGGAAGGGGAAAGCCGCAAGCAGGGCTGGGAGGTGAAGCTTGGCAAGGAGTTCCACACCTTGGAGCCCGGCCGCACCGCCCTGGAGTTCCGGGAAAAGACGGGGAGGCTCTTGGGGGCCAAGCCCCTGAAGACGGGCCGCTACCGGGCCTACCTGGAGCCCGAGGCCATGGCGAGCCTCCTCATGGTCTTCGCCCAGGCCCTCTCCGGTAAGGCGGCCCTGGAGGGGAAAAGCCGCCTTTGGGGAAGGCTTGGGGAGCGGATTGGGAGCGAGCTCGTCACCCTCATAGACGACCCCACCCTGGAAAAGGGCCTCCTCTCCCGTCCCTTTGACGCCGAGGGCACCCCGGCCCGGCCCACAGTGGTGGTGGAGGGGGGCATCTTCAGGACCTTCCTCCACAACTCGGAGACCGCCAGGGCCCTGGGCCAGGAGAACACCGGCCACGCCAGCAGGAGCTATAAGGGCACCCTGGGGGTAGCCCCCAGCAACCTCTACCTGGCCCCCGTGGGGGACCTGAGGCTCACGGAGGGGGTGGTGGTCACCGAGTTCATGGGCCTCCACGCCGGGGCCAACCCCGTGAGCCTGGACTTCTCCCTCCAGGCCCTGGGGCTTTGGGTGGAGGAGGGGGAGGTCCGGCACGCCGTGGAGAACTTCGCCGTTTCCGGGAACCTTCTGGAGCTTTTCCAGGCGGTGGAGGCCGTGGGGAACGACCTGGACTGGGTCCTCCTGGACGCGGCCTACGGGAGCCCCACAGTGGCCGTGGCCGAGCTTTCCTTCGCCGGGGCATGAGGGTCTTCGTCACCCGCACCCTACCGGGGCCCGCATTGGAGCGGCTTAGGGAGGAGGGCCTCGAGGTGGACGTCTACCAGGGCCTCCTCCTCCCCCGGGAGGAGCTCCTAAAAAAGGTGGAGGGGGTGGTGGGCCTCATCCCCACGGTGGAGGACCGGATAGACGGGGAGGTCATGGACCGGGCGGGGCCAGGCCTCAAGGTCATCGCCTGCTACAGCGTGGGGGTGGACCACGTGGACCTCCTGGCCGCCCGGGAGCGGGGCATCCGGGTCACCCACACCCCCGGGGTCCTCACCGAGGCCACCGCCGACCTCACCCTGGCCCTCCTCCTGGCCGTGGCCCGGCGGGTGGTGGAGGGGGTGGACTACGCCCGGGAGGGGCGCTGGCAGGCCTGGCACCCCGAGCTCCTCCTGGGCCTAGACCTTGGGGGCCTTACCCTGGGGATCGTGGGCATGGGCCGGATCGGCCAGGCGGTGGCCAGACGGGCCGAGGCTTTTGGAATGCGGGTGGTCTACCATAGCCGCACCGAGAAGCCCCTCCCCTACCCCCACCTCCCCCTAGACGACCTCCTGGCCTCCGCCGAGATCGTCTCCCTCCACGCCCCCCTGACCCCGGAAACCCACCGCCTCCTGAACCGGGAAAGGCTCTTCGCCATGAAGCGGGGGGCCATCCTCCTCAACACCGCCCGGGGGGCCCTAGTGGACACCGAGGCCCTGGTGGAGGCCCTGGAGGGCCACCTCTTCGGGGCAGGGCTGGACGTGACCGACCCCGAGCCCCTGCCCCTGGGCCACCCCCTTTACGCCCGCAAGAACGCCGTCCTCACCCCCCACGTGGGCTCCGCCGGACGGCGCACCCGGGAGCGCATGGCCGAGATGGCGGTGGAAAACCTCCTTTCCGTCCTCAAGGGCCAGGAGCCCCCCAACCCGGTAGCATAGGCCCATGAGCCTCCTGGTGGGCTTCTTGGGCGGGCTTTTCGGCGGGCTGGTGGGCCTGGGCGGGGGGACGGTGATGATCCCCCTGATGGTGGGGGCCTTGGGGCTCTCCCAGCACAAGGCCCACGGCACCAGCCTGGTGGCCGTCTTCTTCACCGGCCTCATGGGGGCCTTCGCCTACGGTCTCCAGGGCTCCTTGGACCCCAAGGCGGGCCTGCTTTTGGCCCTCACCGCCATCCTCACCGCCCGCTACGGGGCCCGCTATGCCCACAGCCTCCCGGAGGCCCGTCTCAAGCGGGCTTTTGGGTGGTTTCTCCTCTTCGTGTCCCTGGCCCTTCTCCTCAGACCCTACCTGGCCCCCGTGGGCCTGGTGCGGGGGGAGGTGGCCCAGGACCTCGCCCTCCTCCTAGCGGGGGCTTTCACCGGCTTCCTCTCGGGGATGATGGGGGTGGGGGGCGGGACGGTCATGGTGCCCGCCATGGTCCTCCTCCTGGGCATGGCCCAGCACACCGCCCAGGGGACGAGCCTCCTCGCCATGGTGCCCGCCAGCCTCGTGGGGGCCTACGCCCACTTCCGCCTGGGCAACGTGGAGAGGCTCCTGGTGCCAGGCCTCGTCCCTGGCGTCCTCCTGGGCACCTTTCTAGGGGGGGAGCTGGCCCATCTCCTGCCCGAGGGGGGCCTAAGGTTCGTCTTCGCCGCCGTCCTCCTCTGGACGGCCTGGCGCTATCTCGGTGCCCCGGGTCCAGGAAAGTGATCTAACGCACCATTTCGCAGAGCCAAGGGGGTTTAACTCGTGTCAAAAGAAGGCGAGGGTCTATGCGGCGTTGGCAAGACGGGGCCAACCTTGTTCCAGGCGTTTGGCTCATCCTTTCCCCGTGGCTCTTGGGCTTTAGCGGTACCCCTGCGGCCATGTGGAACGCGGTCATCATCGGGGTGGTGGTGGGGCTGATGACCCTTCTGCACCTCCGGGGTGGCCCCATGTGGGAGGAATGGGTCAACGTGATCCTGGGCGTCTGGCTCATCCTATCCCCCTGGATCCTGGGGTTTAGCGGGATGACGGGCGCCATGTGGAACGCGGTGATCGTGGGCATCCTGGTGGGGGTCCTGGCCCTCAGTGTAGCCCGGGGAACGCCCAAGGCCGCCTAAGCCTTGTCCACCTGGGCTCCCCCGTCCAGGCCTTGGGCGGGGGCCGTTGCACTTTGGAACCCTAGGGTGTAAGGTGAGCCTGGCCTTTAAACCGGTCCCGCGAGGCCGGAAAGGGAGGGGAGATGCGAGAACCTAGGGTGCGGCGACAGGAGAAGGACCGGGAGGCTTCGGCCTCCCCTTTTTTTGGAGGTGGAGCGTGCGCTTCAAGGCGGAGCTCCTAAACGCCGAGGAGATGCGGCGGGCCCTCTACCGCATCGCCCACGAGATCGTGGAGGCCAACAAGGGGGTGGAGGGGCTGGCCCTGGTGGGCATCCACACCCGGGGCATCCCCTTGGCGAGGCGCCTCGCCCGCTTCATCGGGGAGTTTGAGGGCAAGGAGGTCCCCGTGGGCCTCCTGGACATCACCCTCTACCGGGACGACCTCTCGGAGATCGGCCATAGGCCCCAGGTGCGGGAGACCCGCATCCCCTTTGACCTCACGGGCAAGGCCATCGTCCTGGTGGACGACGTCCTCTACACGGGGCGCACGGTCAGGGCCGCCCTGGACGCCCTCATGGACCTGGGGAGGCCCAGGCGCATCTACCTGGCGGTCCTCGTGGACCGGGGGCACCGGGAGCTTCCCATCCGGGCGGACTTCGTGGGCAAGAACGTACCCACGGCCAGGAGCGAGGTGGTCAAGGTCAAGGTGGCGGAGGTGGACGGGGAGGACCGGGTGGAGCTTTGGGAAAAGGAGGCCCCATGAGGCACCTTCTGGACTTTCAGGGCTGGACCAAGCAAGAGGTGGAAAGCCTCCTGGACACCGCCAAGGTGATGCGGGAGGTCCTGGAGAGGCCCATCAAGAAGGTCCCCGCCCTCCAGGGCTTCGCCGTGGCCACGGTCTTCTTTGAGCCCTCCACCCGCACCCGCACCTCCTTTGAGCTAGCAGCGAGGCGGATGTCCGCCGACGTGGTCTCCTTCGCTGCCCAAACGAGCAGCCTCCAAAAGGGGGAAAGCTACAAGGACACCCTCCTCACCCTCGAGGCCATGGGGGTGGACGCCTACGTGATCCGGGCCGACGCCGCCGGGGTGCCCCACCAGGCGGCCCGATGGGTCAAGGGGGTGGTCATCAACGGGGGGGACGGCCAAAGGGCCCACCCCACCCAGGCCCTCCTGGACGCCTACACCCTCCTCGAGGCCCTAGGCAGCCTGGAGGGGAGGAAGATCGCCATCGTGGGGGACATCCTCCACTCCCGGGTGGCCCGGTCCAATGCGGAGCTCCTCCCCCTCCTCGGGGCCGAGGTCTTCTGCGCAGGGCCCCCTAGCCTCCTCCCCCAAAGCCTCCCCGGGGCCCGCCTCACCCCAAACCTGGAGGAGGCCCTGGAGGGGGCGGACGCCGTCATGGTCTTAAGGCTCCAGAGGGAACGGATGGAGGGAGGGCTTATCCACCTGGAGGACTACATCGCCCGCTACCAGGTCACGGAAAAGAGGCTTGCCCGGGCCAAGCCCACCGCCCCCCTCCTCCACCCCGGCCCCATGAACCGGGACGTGGAGCTTGCGGGCACCCTGGCGGATTCCTCCAGGAGCCTGATCACCCAGCAGGTGCAAAACGGCGTGGCCGTGCGCATGGCGGTGCTCTACCACCTCCTCGTGGGGAGGGAGCGATGATCCTGATCAAAAACGTGAAACTGGTGGACGCCCGGGGAGAGCGGGGCCCCCTGGACGTCCTGATCGGCGGGGGGCGGATCCTCTCCCTGGAAGGGGGGGAGGCCCCTTTGGTCCTGGACGGCACCGGGAAGCTCCTGGCCCCGGGCTTCTTGGACCTCCACGCCCACCTCCGGGAGCCCGGGGAGGAGGTGAAGGAGGACCTGGCCACGGGGCTTTTGGCGGCGGTGCGGGGCGGGTACACGGACCTGGTCTCCATGCCCAACACCAAGCCCCCTGTGGACACGGAGGAAGCGGTCCTGGCCCTCAAGGAGAAGGCCCGGCACCTGGGCCTGGCCCGGCTCCACCCCGGGGCCGCCCTCACCCTGGGCCAGGAGGGGAAGACCCTGAGCCCGGCGGGGCCCTTAAAGGAGGCGGGGGCGGCCCTCCTCACCGACGACGGGCGCACCAACGAGGACGCCGGGGTGCTGGCGGCGGGGCTTCTGCAGGCGGCCCCCCTGGGCCTCCCTGTGGCCGTGCACGCCGAGGACGCCTCCTTGAGGCGGAACGGGGTGATGAACGACGGGCCCCTGGCCCACCGCCTGGGCCTTCCCGGAAACCCCCCCGAGGCCGAGGCCGCCCGCATCGCCCGGGACCTCGAGGTCCTCCGCTACGCCCTAAGGCGCTCAAAGGCCAGGCCCCACCTCCACATCCAACACCTCTCCACCAAGAGGGGGGTGGAGCTCGTGCGCGAGGCCAAGCGGGCGGGCCTCCCGGTGACCGCAGAGGCCACCCCCCACCACCTCACCCTTACCGAGGAGGCCCTAAGGGGGTTTGACCCCCTCTTCAAGGTGGCCCCGCCCCTCCGCACGGAGGAGGACCAGGAGGCCCTTCTGGAGGGGCTTCTGGACGGGACCCTGGACGCCATCGCCACCGACCACGCCCCCCACACCCTGGCGGAGAAGGAGTGGGACCTCCTAAGGGCCCCCTTCGGCATCCCCAGCCTGGAGATAGCCTTCCCCCTCCTCTACACCGAGCTCCACCTGAGGCGGGGCTTCCCCCTCCCAAGGCTCGTGGAGCTCTTTACCGACGGGCCCAGGAGGGTCCTGGGCCTAGCCCCCCTCCACCTGGAGGAGGGGGCCGAGGCCAGCCTGGTCCTCCTGGACCCCAAGGAGGCCCCCGTGGACCCCAGCCGCTTCGCCTCCAAGGCCCGCTACTCCCCCTGGGCCGGCTGGGTCTTGGCCGGGTGGCCGGCCCTCACCCTGGTGGAGGGGCGGGTGGTCCACCGGGTAGAATGAGTGCGTGCTGAAGAAGCTCCTGGAAGCGGACGAGGTGGGCCTAAGGCTGGAGTGGGTGGGCGGTCTTCCCCTCTGGGAGGCCCACCCCACCTACCGCCACCAGAAGGCCGTGGACCGCATCCGCCAGAACATCCGCCCCAAGGAGGGCGGGGCCTGCGGGTGCATCCACGTGGCCGACGTCTACGTACGCTTTCCCGACGGCTCCTACAAGCGCCCCGACATCGCCATCTTCTGCCGGGAGCCCGAGGAGCTGGACGAGGCCATCACCCAGATTCCCGAAGCGGTGGTGGAGGTGGTGAGCCGGGGCTACGAGGCCAAGGACCTGGAGATCGCCCCCCGCTTCTACCTCTCCCAAGGGGTCAAGGACGTGGTGGTCTTTGACCCCTACACCCTCTTGGTCCTGCACCTGCGCCGGGAGGGGGCCTATAGGCACGTCTCCCCGGTGGAGCTGGAGCTTTCCAGCTGCCGGCTCACCGTCTGAGGTCCTGGAGGGTGCCCACCCCCTCCGCCTCCATGATTCTTAGGAGGCCCTTTAGGAGCCGCCTGGGGAAGAAGGGCCCCCCGTACACAAAGCCCGTGTAGGCCTGGACCAGGCTAGCCCCCGCCTTCAGGCGCTCCCAGGCATCCTGGGGAGTCTCTATGCCCCCCACGCTGATGAGGACCATCCCTTCCGCCCCCCCTGCCAAGTGCCTCAGGACCTCGAGGGCCCGCCCCTTGAGGGGCCTCCCGGAAAGCCCCCCCGCCTCCCGGGCCAGGGGGCTCCTCAGGCCCTCCCGGGCCAGGGTGGTGTTCACCGCCACCAGGCCCTGGAGCCCGTGCTTCTTGGCCAAGGAAAGGGCCTCGTCCAGGGCCGTGAAGGAGAGGTCCGGGGAGAGCTTGAGGAGGAGGGGCTTAGGGGTGGCCGGGCGGAGGCGGGCGAGGAGCTCGTCCAAAAAGGGCCCCTCCTGTAGGGCGCGAAGCCCGGGAGTGTTGGGGGAGCTCACGTTCAAGACGAAGTAGTCCCCGTGGGGCTCCAGGGCCTTCAGGGCCAGGAGGTAGTCCTCAAAGGCCCTTTCCAGGGGGGTGTCCCGGTTCTTCCCCAGGTTCACCCCCACCGGGAAGGGAAGCCCCCGGGCGCGGAAGGCCCTAAGCCTTCCCGCCGCCTCCTCCGCTCCCCGGTTGTTGAAGCCCATGCGGTTGATGAGGGCCCGGTCCTCGGGGAGGCGGAAGAG
This sequence comes from Thermus sediminis, assembly GCF_003426945.1. Taxonomy (NCBI): domain Bacteria; kingdom Thermotogati; phylum Deinococcota; class Deinococci; order Thermales; family Thermaceae; genus Thermus; species Thermus sediminis. The sequence continues at coordinate 1,954,128 of NZ_QURO01000004.1, read as the reverse complement.
CCTGGGCCTGGGGTTTCCTTCCTGGGGCCTGGGGGTGAGGGTCCCCACCTCGGCGAAGCCGAAGCCCAGGGCCCACCAGGCGGGGAGGGCCCTGGCGTCCTTGTCCATCCCCGCCGCCAGGCCCAGGGGGTTGGGGAAGGTTAGGCCCAAGGCGTCCACCCTTAACCCCGGGTCCTCCACCCGGAAGAGGCGGGCCGGGACCTCCAGGAGGGGCCCGCACCCCGACCAGAGGGAGAGGGCCTCTAGGGCGAGCCCGTGGGCCTTCTCGGGCTCCAGGAGGAAGAGGAGGCGGTGCATCCTCCCCATGGTAAGCTTTCCCCATGCGGCGAGCCCTGTGGCCCCTAGCGCTCCTCCTTGCTGCCTGTTCGGTGGCCCTTACCGTGAACCTGCCCGACCAAACCCTGGAACTGCCGGGGCTTGCGGACACGGGGGAGCGTGTGGCCTACCCCAAGGACCCTCTCGCCTTCGCCCCTCCTGCCTTGGGCGTGGTCCGGGGCCTCCGGGTGGAGGGGGTCCTCGAGGCTTCCCAGCCCCTAAGCCTCACCCTGGAGTTCTACGCCCGCACCCAAGACCCCGGGCAGGACCCGGACTGCAGGTCCCCTGGCCTCCCCTTCGCCCCCCAGGGGATCGGGGTAGAACCCACCCTTTACCTCTGCCCCATCGGCCCCGAGGACGAGAGGGTGGGCGAGGCCCGCTTCCAAAACAGCCGGACGACGCCCTTTACGCTCCAGGGAACCAGGCTGGCCGAGGGCATCAGGACGGGTAGGCTTTGGCTTGGGATCAAGGCCAGCGGGCTACCCTCCACCCCCGTCACCCTTATCTTCCGCAACATGAGGGCCCACGTGGTCCTGGGCCTCTAGACCCTTTGTGCCCCTGGGTCCCTTTGGGCCTAGGGCATCCCGTATCATGGGGGTAGATGAAGGAGCTTCGCCTGGAACTCCCCGTCCTGCCCCTTAGGAACACCCTCATCCTTCCCCACACCACCACTGGGGTGGACGTGGGCCGCCCCAAGAGCAAGCGGGCGGTGGAAGAGGCCCTGAACGCCGACCGCTACCTCTTTCTGGTGGCCCAGCGGGACCCTGAGGTGGACGACCCCACCCCGGAGGACCTCTACGCCGTGGGCACCCTGGCGGTGGTCAAGCAGGCCATGCGCCTGCCCGACGGTACCTTGCAGGTGATGGTGGAGGCCCGGAACCGGGCCCGCCTCCTAACCTACGTGGCCGCCCCCTACCTCCGGGCCGTGGGGGAGATCCTGCCCGAGCCTCCCCTGCAGGACAAAGGCCTCGCCCGGGTCCTGGTGAACGAGGTGCAGGAGGCCTTTGAACGCTACCTGCAGAACCACAAGACCCTGCGCCTGGACCGCTACCAGCAGGAGGCGGTGAAGAGCACCCTGGACCCTGCCATTCTGGCCGACCTGGTGGCCCATTACGCCACCTGGTCCTTGGAAGAAAAGCAGGACTTTTTGGAGACCCCTGGGGCGGAGGAGCGTCTGAAGAAGGTTCTGGCCCTCCTCCTCCGCGACTTGGAGCGCTTTGACCTGGACAGGAAGATCGCTGCCCGGGTCAAGGAGCAGATGGACCAGAACCAGCGGGAGTACTACCTCAGGGAGCAGATGAAGGCCATCCAGAAGGAGCTCGGGGGTGGCGAGGACTTCCTCTCGGAGATAGAGGAGCTCAGGGAGCGCATAGAGAAGAAGGGCATGCCCGAGGCGGTCAAGGACAAGGCCCTAAAGGAGCTCAAGCGCCTGGAAAGGATGCAACCCGGCTCCCCCGAGGCCACGGTGAGCCGCACCTACCTGGAATGGCTCCTCGAGGTCCCCTGGAGCGAGGCCGACCCCGACACCTTGGACATCGCCGTCACCAAGAGGGTCCTGGATGAGGACCACTACGGCCTCAAAGACGTGAAGGAGCGCATCCTGGAGTACCTGGCCGTGCGCCAGCTCACCCAGGGCAAAGAGGTGAAGGGGCACGCCCCCATCCTCTGCTTCGTGGGTCCCCCCGGGGTGGGCAAGACCTCCTTGGGCAAGAGCATCGCCCGCAGCATGAACCGCCGCTTCCACCGCATCTCCTTGGGAGGCGTGCGGGACGAGGCGGAGATCAGGGGCCACCGCCGCACCTACATCGGGGCCCTCCCCGGCAAGATCATCCAGGGGATGCGGCAGGTGGGGGTGGTGAACCCCGTCTTCCTCCTGGACGAGATCGACAAGCTCTCCTCCGACTGGCGGGGCGACCCGGCCTCGGCCCTCTTGGAGGTCTTGGATCCCGAGCAGAACCACACCTTCACCGACCACTACCTGGACGTCCCCTACGACCTCTCCAAGGTCTTCTTCATCACCACCGCCAACACCCTCTCCACCATCCCCAAGCCCCTTTTGGACCGCATGGAGGTCATCCAGATCCCCGGCTACACCCTGCAGGAAAAGCGGGCCATCGCCCGCCACTTCCGCTGGCCCATCCAGGTGAAGGAGGCGGGGCTGGAAGGCAGGCTGGAGATCACCGATGGGGCCATTGAGCGCATCGTCCAGGAGTACACCCGGGAGGCGGGGGTGAGGAACCTGGACCGGGAGCTCTCCAAGGTGGCCCGGAAGGCGGCCAAGGAGTTCCTGGAATCCCCTTGGGAAGGGGTGCGGGTGGTGGATGCCCCCGACCTCGAGCGCTACCTGGGCGTGCCCAAGTACCGCCCCGACAAGGCGGAGAGGGAGCCCCAGGTGGGCCTAGCCCAGGGCCTGGCCTGGACCCCCTACGGGGGCACCCTCCTCACCATCGAGGCCATGGCCGTGCCCGGCACCGGCAAGGTGAACCTCACGGGGAACCTGGGGGAGGTCATGAAGGAGTCGGCCCAGGCGGCCCTCACCTACCTAAGGGCCCACCGGGAGGAGTGGGGCTTACCTGAGGGCTTCCACAAGGACTTTGACCTCCACATCCATGTTCCCGAAGGGGCCATCCCCAAGGATGGGCCCTCGGCGGGCATCACCATGGCCACCGCCCTGGCCAGCGCCCTCACGGGCCGCCCCGTGCGCATGGACGTGGCCATGACCGGGGAGGTCACCCTGAGGGGCAAGGTCCTGCCCATCGGGGGGGTGAAGGAGAAGCTTCTGGCCGCCCACCAGGCGGGGATCTACAAGGTCCTCCTCCCCAAGGAGAACGCCCCGGAGCTCAAGGAGGTGCCCGAGGAGATCCTCAAGGACCTGGAGATCACCTTCGTGGAGGAGGTGGGGGAAGTCCTGAGGCTCCTGCTCCTTCCTCCCTCCCCTCCCCCCCTCCCTGCCGGGGAGAGGCCCCAGCCAGGAGCGGGGGCCTAGGGGAGCTCCTCCTTGCGGTTGGCGTTGAGGAAGACCTTCTCCCCAAACCTCGCCGCCACCTCTTGGAAGGGGACGTAGGTGGCCCCCAAGGCCTCCATGACCCGGCGCACGGGGAAGTCCCCCTCCCGGATCTGCCGCTCCACCTGGGGCAGGCAGTCCCTGTGGTACAGGGCGGCCAGGGGCTCCAGGTGCCCTTCCTTGGCGCGGGCCACCACCACCGGGTAGGGGGAAGCGAGGGCCTTCTCGTAGAGGAAGTCCCAATAACTCCGGGTAAGGAAGGGGAGGTCGCAAGCGGCCACGGCCACCCAGGGGAAGTGGGCGTGGAAGAGGGCGGAGTGGAGGCCGGAGAGGCTATCCGCCCCCGGGAGGAGGTCGGGGTAGACGGGGACGCTGAAGCCTTCGTAAGGGCGGTTCGCCACGATGAAGCGCTCTCCTGCTCCCGAAAGGCTTTCCAGCACCCAAGCCAAGAGGGGTCTTCCCCGGTAGGCGAAGAGGGCCTTGTCCTCCCCGAACCGCCTCGAGGCCCCCCCCGCAAGGACCGCGCCCGAGTAGCCCATGGCCTTAGCCTAAGGCCTGGACCAACCTCTTGGCCCAGAGGGGGGCGAGGAGGAACCCCGTGGAGCCAAAGCCCGTGAGGGCGTATCCCCCGGGGATCGGGCTTAAGGGGGCAGGCCTGCGGAAGCGCACCCCCCGCCAGACCCCGGCCACCTGGGGCCTGTACCCCAGAAGGGCCTCCGCCCCCTCAAGAAGCCAGGCCGTCTCCCCTTCCTGGGGCTCGGGTTCATCGTAGCCGGGGAGGTCCAGGTAGCTTCCCCCAAGGGCCCACCCCGCTAGGAAGACCCGGTAGCTTAAGGCCTCCTCCCGGTACTCCGCGAGGAGAAGCTCCAGCCCCGCTACGAACCGGCCCGAAAGGCCAAAGACCCCTGCCCCCTTGGCCCCCCCGGCATAGAGGACCACCTCCGGCCTGAGCCTTCTCCCCCCCTCCAGGACCACCTCCCCCGGGGCGCAGGCCGCCACCCGGGCCCTTACCCCGCCCAGCTCCGCCCACACCCTTTCCAAGAAGGGCCCGGGCTCCAGCCAGAAGGCCTCGGGGAGGTAAAGCCCCTCCCTGCGCCAGAGGTAGCGGAGGCCGCTCCCCCTTAGGCGCCTTTCCCACGCCTCCCGTTCCCCCTCGGGCACGGGGCGGAGGAGGCCCATGTGGAGGGGGGCGTAGCGGCCGTAAAGGGCACGGGCAGCCTGCAAGGCCTCCCCCCCTTCAGGCACCAAGACCCCCCGCCTTCCCCGCACCGGGTTTACCAGGGCCACGGGGACCCGGCTGGCCCCCCCCACCTCTTCAGACAGCCAGAGGAAGGGCAGGCCCGCCTCCTTTAGGGCCAGGGCCAAGGCCGCCCCTGCCACCCCTGCGCCCACCAGGAGGATGCCCAAAGAACCTCCCACCCCACTCCGCCAACCCTATCCCTTGCTCACCGGGGCCCTGTTGCGGCAGAAGCCCCAACGGAGTGGTTAGAACCTGTAGCCTTCCCCCTCCCTCCGGCAAAGCCCCCGGGCGGCCAGGGCCTCCAGAAGGTCCTTGGCCTCCCCCTCGGGCAGGAAAGGGGCAAGGTGGGCAGGGAGGAGATACCCTCCCCGCCGCCAGGCTTCCTTCATGGCGAGCCGCTCCAGAGCCGCCCTGGAGGGTCTCCTGGAGAGAGCCTGCCCCTGCCAGCGGGCCACGCCCAGGTAGAGGAGGCCCGCGGCCAAAAAGGCCAAGGCCCCACCCAGGCCCGAAAAGCGGAAGGCAGCGAAGAGGAGCAGAAAGAGGGCCAAGGCGGCGGAAAGGGGGAGAAGGGCCCGCACCCTCACCTCCTAGGCCACGGGCAAGGGGATGGGGCCGGGCTCCCGGGTCCCCACCACCTCCCCAAAGAGCAGGTGGGGCGTGGCTTGCTTGATCTCCACCTGGTAGAGCCCAGGGGTCGGGGCCTGGTGGGCAGGGATGAGGACGGGGTGGTTCCCCCGGTCATGCCCCTGGACGTACCCCTCCTCCTTGGCCACCCCCCGGACCAGGACCTCCACCTCTTTCCCCACCCATTCCAGATTCCTCTGGTAGCTCCACGCCTTCTGCTTCTCAATGAGCCTCTTTAGGCGCTCCACCTTCACCTCCCGGGGCAGGTCCTGGAAGTGTTTGTAGGCGGGGGTGCCAGGGCGGGGGGAGTAGATGAACATGTAAGCCTGGTCGTAGCCCACCTCGTCGTAGAGGGAGAGGGTCTCCTGGAAGTCCTCCTCCGTCTCCCCGGGAAAGCCCACGATGATGTCTGTGGAGAGGACGGCGTCGGGCAGGGCCTCGCGGATCTTCCGGATTTTCTCCAGGTAGTGGGCCCTGCGGTACTCCCGGGCCATGCGGCGGAGGACCCGGTCCGAGCCCGACTGCACGGGGAGGTGGATGTAGCGGGTGATGGCCGGGGTCTCGGCGATGGCCTCAATGATGTCGTCGGTGAAGTTGACCGGGTGGCTGGTGAGGAAGCGCACCCTGGGGATCCCCATCCCCCCCACCATCCGCAGAAGCTCGGCGAAGGAGGGGAAGCCCGGTTGGTCCTTGCCGTAGGAGTTCACGTTCTGCCCCAGGAGGGTGATCTCCACCACCCCCGCCTCCCTAAGCAGCTCTATCTCCTTCAGGATGAGGTCCGGGTGGCGGGAGACCTCGGGCCCCCGGGTGGTGGGGACGATGCAGTAGGTGCAGTGGTGGTTGCACCCCCGGATGATGGTCACGTGGGCGGAAAGCGCCCCCTTAGGAGGCGGTGGGATGTAGTCCAGGATGTCCTCCCGGAAGGTGAGGTCAAAGAAGCGCTCGTTCTGCTTCAAGGCCTCCGGGAGAGAGGTGAGGGCCCCGGGGCCAAGGAGGATGTCCACCCCGAACTTCCTGGCCATCTGCTGGCCCTCGTCCAGCTGGGCCAGGCAGCCCATGAGCCCAAGGAGGAGGCCCCGCCTCTCCTTCTCCTTGCGGAGCTGTCCCAGGAGGGAGCGGACCTTCTCCACCGGCTTGCCCCGCACGGCGCAGGTGTTTACCAAGACGAAGTCCGCCTCCTCCACGGCGTCCACCAGCTCCCACCCCAGACTCACCAGCTCGCTGGCCACCAGGTGGGAGTCGTACTCGTTCATCTGGCATCCAAAGGTGATGATGTGGGCGCGCATCCTTCCTCCTGGGCGACCGGGGGGATCCCGGGCCCGTTTCCTCAGTGTAGCAAAGGCTTCCCGGGCCTTCGGCAGGATGGTTTCACAGGAGTCTCACCCCTCGTTCCCACCCTCCTTCCGAAGCGCTTTCCCTGGGGGTCTGGGGCCAGGAGCTCCGGTCAATACCGCATCCCCTAGCCGCCTATAGGCCATCTCCCTGGCCTTCCCGCAGGGCAGCCCCGGGTTCGCCACCCCAACGTACGCTGGCGCGTGACCCAGCCCCCGGCGGACAAACCAGACCCGAAGCACCCCCTGCACCCCACCCCCAGGGGGCTCACCAGAACCGACCCCTCCCAAGCCTCCCCTCGGGGGTGAGAGGGTATGCAGACGGGGTAGCCTGGGACCATGGCCCATCGCCGGGAGGTCGCCATCGGCCCAGACCGACGCCTTAGGGTCACGCTGGAGGTAGAAAGGAGCCAGGTCAAGGGCTGGGCGGTGCAACTGGAGTGCCCCACCGGACCGCAACCGCATCGCCGCCCACAGGAGGGTGGACCTGCCCAAAGACCCTGGTGGGGCGGCCAGGGTAGCGGAAAGCGACCTGGCCTCTGGGCCGGGGAGGCCCCCAACCCCGAGGGCTTTTCCCCCATCTACGCCCTCTTCCTGGGGGGCAGGCCCCTGCGCCTGCTCCTGCCCGGGAGGGAGATCGGACTGGAGACCTCCCGGGCCGCCTAGACCGGGCGCAAGGGATTGCCCTGTGTGGGGAGGAGGGGCTTCCGGGAATGGAGATCACGCCATCAAGAAGCTGAACCAAACCGAGGCCCTCGGGCGCGCCGCCCAAAGGGCCGCCCGCCACCCCTCCCTCAGGGGCCCTGGGGCTCCAGGGGCAACCCTCTAGTGTCCCCAAGAGGGTTACCGGGGCCATGCCGTTTCCACTGCTGGATGATCTCCCCCAGCCTCTCCCTTAGGCCCTGGCGTTGGCTTTCGTCCTGGGGAAGAATAGCCGCGTTCTCCAAAGCCCTGATCACCCTCTCCTCGTCCGACCAGAGGGCGTACTGCCCTTTCACAAAATCCTGTTGCCTTTGCCAGAATTCCCTCTCCTCGGGGAAGGCTGCCTGGGCCATCCGCCCCTGGGCGAACTCGGCGAACCTTTGCACGCCCTCCTCGGTGAAAAGCGGGGGCTTCGTATCGATGCTGATCCTGCCCTCCTCTTCCCAGTACCAGATCCCCGGGGCGAGCTCCACCCAACCCCCGGTTGGGGAGGGCGGCGGAGCGGTTCTTTCCGCGGTCCCCTCCCCCCCGCATCCCGCGAGAAGACCCAAGAGGACCACGCAGAGCGCCGGGAACACCCTCAGGGTCCAAGGGAAGGGCCTCCCGGGAGTCCGACGTGACCGGTTGCCGGCCCTGAACTCCCCTTCCCTAGGCATCTCTCTCGCCCCCTTTGGGGCCACTTCCAGCATAGCACGGAAGAGGTCAGGCGAGGTCCCGTAGGAGGCATCCCACGGCCAGCTTCTTAGGTCCATGGCCCCTTGGGGAAGCGGTCCCCTGCTCAAAGACGACCTGGTCTCCCAGCGGAGGAACCTCCAGTCCTGGGGAGTAGGCCCGGCCTTTAGGCCAGGGGCCGGTGGGAGGCCTAGGCCGCTGGCAGGGGGTCAGGGCCCAAGCTCCCCGGGGGCCTCTCCTCGGCGGGGAACTCCTCAAGGCTCTTCCCTCGCCGCATCCCTTCAGGGAGAAGGGGGATGGCGTCCACTAGCTCCAGGTAGGGGGGTCCGCAACAAGCCCCTCCCTCCCCACTACCGAGAAATGGGTCGCCTCCCCACCAAAGCCTTAGAGGGTGACTTCAGGGGCTCCGCGAGCCCAGGTGGGACGCAGAAGGGGGATAAATCGGAGGCGCCTTGCCTCGGTAGGGCCAAGGTGTCTAAAGACACCCTGGGGACCGGTCAGGGGTACTAGGGTAGGTGGGAACAACCGCTTAGGAGGTGCCAATGCCCAACCCCCTCTATAGCCGCCCCAAGGCCTGGGTCCGGCCGCCCAAGCGGGGCCTGGCCCCAGAGCTCTGGGCAAGCCGGATCCCCCTCACCCACTTGGAGAACTTCTACGAGGTCTTCCGCGCCATCTGGGAAAACCGAGACCAGTTGGGCTACGCCTGGCGGATCCTCCGGGACGGGGTCTGCGACGGCTGCGCCCTGGGGACCTCGGGCCTCGAGGACTGGACCGTCCACGGGGTCCACCTCTGCAACGTGCGCCTGAGGCTCCTCCGCCTGAACACCCTGCCCCCCTTGGACCCCAGGGTCCTGGGGGACGCCGAGGCCCTAAGGGGCAGGCGGAGCCGGGAACTTAGGCTCCTGGGCCGCCTCCCCTACCCCATGCTTCGGCTCAGGGGGGAGCGGGGCTTCCGGCGCATCCCCTGGGACGAGGCCCTGGACCTCGCAGCCGACTACCTGAGGCGCTACCTCCCCGATGGGGCCTTCTTCTACCTCACCAGCCGGGGCACGCCCAACGAGACCTACTACGTGGTCCAGAAGGCGGTGCGGGCCCTGGGGTGCAACCACGTGGACAACGCCGCCCGCGTCTGCCACTCCCCCTCCACCCAGGCCCTCAAGGAGGCCCTGGGGGTGGCGGCCACCACCTGCAGCTACACCGACCTCATCGGCACGGACCTCGTGGTCTTCCTGGGGTCCAACGTGGCCAACAACCAGCCCGTGATGATGAAGTACCTCTACCACGCCAAGCGGGCGGGGACCAAGGTGGCCGTGGTGGGCCCCCACCGGGAGCCCGGGATGGCCCGTTACTGGGTTCCCTCCGACCTGGAAAGCGCCCTCTTCGGCACCCGGATCGCCGACCGCTTCTTCCAGATCCTCCCCGGGGGGGACATCGCCCTCCTCCACGGGGCGGCCAAGTGGATGCTCCTGGAGGGCTGGGTGGACCTGGGCTTCATCCGGGAGCACACCCTGGGCTTTGAGGACTACAGGGCCCTCCTCGAGGCCACCCCCTTTGAGGCCCTGGAGGAGGCCTCGGGGGTCTCCCGGGAGGAGATGCGGGCCTTTGCGGAGATGGTGGGCCGGGCAGAGCGGGCGGTCTTTGTCTGGAGCATGGGCATCACCCAGCACACCCACGGGGAGGACAACGTGCGGGCCATCGTCAACCTGGCCCTCCTCAAGGGCTTCGTGGGCCGCGAGGGGTGCGGCCTCATGCCCATCCGCGGCCAATCCGGGGTCCAGGGCGGGGCGGAGATGGGGGCCTACGCCACCGCCTTTCCCGGGGGGCTACCCGTGAACGAGGAGAACGCCAGGGGGCTCTCGGCCCTTTGGGGCTTCCCCGTGCCCGCAAGCCCGGGGCTCACCCTGCCCGAGGCCCTGGACAGGGCCTTGAAGGGAGAGCTCGGGGTCCTCTGGGCCATCGGGGGGGACTTCCGCGAGGTCATGCCTGGCCCCCTTGGGGTGGAGGAGGCCCTGGGGCGGATCCCCTTGAGGGTCCACCAGGACATCGTCCTCTCAGGCCAGATGCTCGTGGACCCCCTCGAGGCCGTCCTCCTCCTCCCCGCCACCACCCGCTACGAGGTCCCGGGCGGGGTCACGGAGACCTCCACGGAGAGGCGGGTGATCTATAGCCCAGAGATCCCGGGCCCGAGGCCCCCTGAGGCCCGCCCCGAGTGGGAGGTCTTCCAAGAGCTCGTCCACCGGGTGCGCCCCGAGCTCAGGGACCGCTTCCGCTTCGCCTCCACAGGGGCCATCCGGGAGGAGATCGCCCGGGTCGTCCCCTTCTACGAGGGGATCGGGCGCCTCAAGGCCAAGGGGGACCAGTTCCAGTACGGGGGGAGGAGGCTCTGCGAGGGCTGGCGCTTCCCCACCCCCGAGGGCAAGGCCCGCTTCGCCCCTGTCCCCCTACCCCGGCGGGAGGTGCCCCAGGGGGCCTTCCGGGTGGTGACCCGGCGGGGGAAGCAGTTCAACTCCATGGTCCACGAGGACCAGGACCCCCTCACCGGGGCCCCGCGGGATGCGGTCTACATGAACCCCAAGGACGCCGCCCGCCTAGGGCTTAAGCCGGGGGACCAGGTAGCGTTGGAGAACCCCTTCGGCCGCTACGTGGGCCGGGTCCACCTGGCCGAGGTCAAGGAGGGGACCCTGGAGGTCCACTGGCCCGAGGGGAACGTCCTGGTAGACCCCAAGGCCCGCTCCCCCCTGGCCCGCATCCCCGCCTACAAGGAGATCGTGGCCCGCGTGGAGCGGGCTCCCGCCGAGGCCTCCCCTATCCTTAGGCCATGAGGGCCAAGGCCAGGGTCCGGGTGGCCCGCCTCGAGGGGGGCAGGTGGCGGGAGGTCGTGGACGAGGTGGCCGCCGAGGCCCCCCTGGAGATCCGGCTCCGCTACCGGGAGGAGGTGGCCCCCCTGGGGGTCCTCCTCCGCACCCCGGGGCAGGATGTGGAGCTCGCGGCGGGCTTCCTCTATACCGAGGGGCTGGTGAGGGAGCCCGGGGAGATCCTGGCCATGGCCCCCTGCACGGACGGAAGCCTCCCCCCTGAGGAGCGGGAGAACGTCCTCCAGGTCTTCCTCCGCCGCCCCATCCCCCCGCTTCCCGAGCGGCGCTTCGCCATCAGCTCCGCCTGCGGGGCCTGTGGCCGGGGGGAGGTCTTGGACCCCGCCCGGCTGGGCTCCGCCCCTCCCCCGCCCCTAGGGGTGGACCCCGAGCTCCTCCTCACCCTGCCCCAGCGCCTCCAGGAGGCCCAGCGCCTCTTCCGCGCCACGGGGGGCCTCCACGCCGCTGCCCTCTTCGACCAGGAGGGGCGTCTCCTAGCCCTTAGGGAAGATGTGGGGCGGCACAACGCCCTGGACAAGCTCATCGGCTGGGCCTTCCTGGAGGGGAGGCTTCCCCTCCACGGCCACCTCCTCCTGGTGAGCGGCCGGGCGGGGTACGAGCTCCTGGCCAAGGCGGTGATGGCGGGGATCCCGGTCTTCTGCGCCGTCTCCGCCCCCACCAGCCTGGCCGTGGCCCTGGCCCGGGCCTTCGGCCTCACCCTGGTGGGCTTCCTGCGCCCCGGCCGCATGAACATCTACGCAGGCCCGGGGGAGCCCAGGTCCTGACGGGGGCCCTTCCCGGGTCTGGGTGGGGGCCGATGGGGCCTCCCGCACTCCCACGGGACGCAACCCGCCCGCCGCCAGCCTCCGCCCCACCCCCTCGCCTCCTGGACCCGCAAACCCTAAAATGGAGGGGACCACCATGAGCCCGGCCGAGATCGCAAGCCTTTTGGAAGCCCTCTCCCCCAACCGGGGAGCCTTGGCCACGGTCATCTGGGTCCGGGGCTCTGCCTACCGCAGGGAGGGGGCCAAGATGCTCGTCCTCCCCGACGCCACCACGGTCTGCAGCCTCTCGGGGGGTTGCCTGGAGCCCGACGTGGCCCAAAGGGCCCTGGAGGTGATGGAGACGGGAAGGCCCCTCCGGGTAGCCTACGACCTGGAGGAGGATACGGTCTGGGGGCTCGGCCTGGGGTGCGGGGGGAGCGTGGAGGTCTACCTGGAACCCCTCACGGACCCCCTCCTCCTGGCCTTCCTGGAGAGCCTCAGAGGGGAGGAGCCAAGCCTCCTGGCCACCGCCCTCTCCGGCGGCGAGGGCCGCCTCCTCTACCGGGAGGGGCGTTGGGAGGGCAGGATGGAGCCCAGGGCGTTGGAAGAGGGGACCAAGGCCCTGGGGGAGGCGCTCCTGGCGGCCCAGACCCCCAGGGCCAAGCTCCTGGAGGTGGCGGGGGCCGAGGTCTTCCTGGACCCCCACGCCCCTCCCCTGGAGCTCGTCCTCTTCGGGGGCGGGCACGACGCCATCCCCCTGGCCCAACTGGCCCGGCGCTACGGCTTCAAGGTCACCGTGGTGGACCCCCGGGCGGCCTACGTCCACGAGGGGAACTTCCCCGGCTGCCGCCTGGTCCTCGCCCACCCCGAGGACCTCCCCGAAGGCCTCCTCGGGCCCCAGAGCTATGCGGTCATCATGAACCACCACCTGGAAAGGGACCGCAAAACCCTGGCCTACGCCCTCCGCTCCCAGGCCCCCTACATCGGGGTCCTGGGACCCCGGGACCGCTTCCAGAGGCTCCGGGAGGCCCTGGAGAAGGAGGGGTTCGCCTTCGGGCCAGAGGCCATGGCCCGCATCCACAACCCCGTGGGGCTGGACATCGGGGCCGAGGGGCCCGAGGAGATTGCCCTCTCGGTCCTAGGGGAGGTCTTGGCCGTGTCCCGGGGCTACGAAGGGGGGTCCCTCCGGCACCGCCCCGGCAAGATCCACAAGGCGTGAGCCTCCACGGCCTCCTCCTGGCTGCCGGGGGGGCAAGCCGCATGGGGGCCCCCAAGCTCCTCCTCCCCGCCCCCGAGGGCACCCTCCTTCGCCGCATGGCCCTCCTCCTGCGGGAGAGCGTCCCAGGGCAGGTGGCCGTGGTCCTGGGCCACGAGGCCCTTCTCCACCGCCGGGCCCTGGAGGGGGTGAGGGGGGTCCGCCTGGCCCATAGCAGGAACTGGGCCCTGGGCCTCTCCCAAAGCCTCAAGGCCGGGCTCCGGGCCCTCCCCGAGGGGCCGGTCCTGGTCCTCCCCGCCGACCAAGGGGGCGTGGGACCAGGGGAACTGGAAGCCCTCCTCAGGGCCTTTCGCGAACCCGGGGTCCTCTCGGGGCACGGGGGAGTGGCCATGAGCCCCGCCCTCCTGGGGAAGGAGGCCAGGAGGGAGGCCTGGCGGATCCAAGGCGACCAGGGGGCCAAGGGCCTCCTCCTGGCCCTGGGGGCCCGGGTGGTGGAGCTGGGCCCGGGGCCCTGGAGCCTGGACGTGGACACCTGGGAGGCCTACGCCCACCTGGTGCGGGCCCTGGGCTGGACCCTCCCCCACCCTCCCCTCCCCTGGCGCGGCCCCCCCACCCGGCCCTCCTCCGGCGCACCCCCCTCTTCCGCCTGGGGCCCGCCCTCCTCCTCTATGGCCGCCCCGGGGCCTACGCCGGCCCCCTCTTGGCGGAGCGGGACGCCCTCCGCCTCCTCGCCCGGGGGGCGGCCACCCTCCTCAGGGGAGGTCCCTGAGGCGGCGGAGAAAGGCCAAAAGCTCCTCCCCCGTCCCCGCAGGAAAGAGGGCGTCCAGGTAGGGCAGGGCTGCCCGCATCCCACGGGCCAGGGGGGCGTACCCAGGGAGGCCCGCCAGGGGGTTGAGCCAGTAGACCCGGCGCACCCGCCGCCTCAGGGCCCCTAGGGCCCGGGCTACCGCCTCAGGGTCCCCCTGGTCCAGGCCGTCGCTCAGGACGAGGAGGAGGCTCCGCCGGCCAAGCCTCCGCCCCTCGCCCTCCAGAAAGGCCCTGAGGCTCTCCCCGAGCCGCGTCCCCCCGGCGAAGTCCTCGGCCAGGCGGCCAAGCCCAGGGAGGGCCTCCTGGGGGGGCAGGGGGAGGAGGGGGGTGATGCGGGTGAGGCGGGTGCCGAAGGCGAAGGCCTCCAGGGGGAGGCCCCGCCCCTTCAGGGCCTGGAGGAGGAGGAAGAGGGCCCGGGCGTAGGGGGCCATGGAGCCCGAGACGTCCAGGAGGACGTAGTAGCGGTAGGCCTGGCGCCTGGGCCTGAGGAAGCGGGCCTCCAGGATGTCCCCCCCGGTCCTCAAGGCCCGCCGCAGCGTGGCGGGGAGGGATAGCCTCTCCCCCTTGGGAGCCCGGCGCCTCCGCCTCGCCGCAAAGCGGGGGGGCGGGAAGGCCAGGGCGGCGAGCAACCGGGCAAGGAGGAGGGCCTCCCCCGGGGTCAGGCCCTCCAGGGGGCGCCTGAGGAGGCGCTCCAGGGGGCTGTAGGCCCCCTTCAGGACCCCTTCCCCCTCCGCCTCCCCCGAGCCCAGGACGGGAAGGGTTCCCTGGGCCTGGGGCCGGGGAAGGGCCTTGGGCCTGAGGTGGCCGAAGTAGCGGCGGAAGGCCCGGTCAAAGGCGGCGTAGTCCTCCTTGCGCCCCACGAGGAGGGCCCGGGAGGCCAGGTAGAAGGCCTCCCCCTCCCAGGGGACCAGGAGGAGGCCCTGGAGCCAGGCCTGGACCTGGGCCCTCCCCGGGTGGAGGCCCTCGGCGCGGAGGGCCCCCACGAACCCCAGGAGGCCTCGAAGAAGAGGGGTCTCGAGGATACGGGGGTCGGTCATCCGAGGGCCATGAGGAGGTCCCCCAAGGCCCGCCGCACCCTCTCCACGTCCTCCCGGGCCTTGAGGAGGGCCCCGAGGGCGGGGTCCAGGGCCTCAGGGGCCAGGTCCCCCACCCCTAGGGCGAGGAGGGAGGCGGCGAGGTCCAGGGTCTCCGCCACCCCAGGGGGCTTGAGGAGGCCCAGGCCCCGCACCCGCTGCACCAGGGCCACCACCTTGCGGGCCAGGGCCTCGGGGAGCTCGGGGAGCCGGGCCCGCACGATCCTCAGCTCCTTCTCCAGGGAGGGGTAGTCGATCCAGTAGTAGACGCACCGCCGCCTCAGGGCATCGTGGAGCTCCCGGGTGCGGTTGGAGGTGAGGACCACCAGGGGCCGGGCCCTGGCCCTGAGGGTGCCGAGCTCGGGAATGGTGACCTGGAAGTCGGAGAGCACCTCCAGGAGGAAGGCCTCGAAGGCCTCGTCCGTGCGGTCCACCTCGTCGATGAGGAGCACCGCCTCCCCTAGCTCCAGGGCCTCCAGGATGGGCCGCTTCAGGAGGAACTCCTCCCGGTAGACCCCCGCCCGCAGGCGGTCCAGGTCCCGCTCCCCCAAGGACTCCAGGAGGCGGATCTCCAGAAGTTGCCGGGCGTGGTCCCACTCGTAGAGGGCCTGCTCCAGCTCCAGCCCCTCGTAGCACTGGAGGCGCACCAGGGGCACCCCAAGGCCCTTGGACAGGACCCGGGCCACCTCCGTCTTCCCCACCCCGGGCTCCCCCTCCAGGAGGAGGGGCCGCCCCAGGCGCAGGGCCAGGAAGGTGGCGACGGCAAGCCCCTCTTCGGCGATGTACCGCTCCCTCTCCAGGAGGGCGGCCACCGCCGCGGGGCTTTCCAGGGCGAAGGCGGGCTTGGGGTCCATGGCCTCCAGGTTAGCCCCCCAGGCCCGCCCGGTGAACCCCTATCCGGCCAGGGCCCTCTCCAGGGCCCGCCGGGCCAGGACCCGGAGGAGGTGGAGCCGGTACTCGGCGCTCGCGAAGCGGTCCTCGGCCAGGGGGACAGGGGGGGTGTAGTCCCGGGTGGCCTCCACGGGGCCCGCACCCCCCTTGAGGGCCGCCTCCACCCCTTCCAGGCGGAAAGGCCCGTAGGCCGCCCCGGTGGCCCCCAGGCGGACATCCTTGAGGGCCTCCCCCTCCTGGAGGACCGCCGCCGCCACGCCCACCACAGCGTAGCCCGAGGCGGGGTGGAGGAACTTCTCGTAGGCGAAGCGGTACCCGGGGAGCTTGGGGACCCTTAGGCCCACGAGGACCTCGCCTGGGGCCAGGGCGGTCTGGAACATCCCCTGGAAGAAGTCCCGGGCGGGGATCCAGCGCTCCCCCCTGGGCCCCCTGGCCAGGATCTCGGCCTCCAGGGCCAGGACCGCCGCCGGGTAGTCCGCCGCGGGGTCGGCGTGGGCCAGGCTCCCCCCAAGGGTGCCCAGGTTGCGCACCATGGGGTCCCCGATCACCCGGGCCACCAGGGGGAGGAGGGGGAGGGAGGAGCGCTCCAGCTCGGCGTGGGTGGTGAGGGCCCCCACGAAGTAGGCCCCGTCCTCCTCGCGGATCCCCTTAAGCTCGGGGAGGCGGCCAATGTCCACGAGGAGAGGAGGGGTGGCCAGGCGGAGCTTCATGGCCGGGATCAGGGAGTGCCCCCCCGCCAGGAGCTTGGCCTCCGGGTTCTCCTCCAGAAGCCGGATGGCCTCGTCCAGGGTCTGCGGCCGGAGGTAGCGGAAGCTTGCCGGGTACATCCCAGACCTCCCTAGTCAGCAGCCACGGGAACCCTGTCCCGAAGGGCCCGCCAGATCTTCTCCGGGGTAAGGGGCATGTCCAGATGCCGGACCCCAAAGGGCCTAAGGGCGTCCATCACCGCGTTGACCACCGCCTGGGCCGCGGCGATGGTCCCCGCCTCCCCAATCCCCTTGACCCCCAGGGGGTTCACCGGGGAGGGCGTCACCGTATGGCCGTGCTCGATCCGGGGGATGTGGGCCGCCCTGGGCATGGCGTACTCCATGTAGCTCGTGGTCAGGAGCTGGCCGTTCTCGTCGTACACCCCCTCCTCCAGAAGGGCCTGGGCGATGCCCTGGACCACGCCCCCCTCCACCTGCCCCTTGACCAAGAGGGGGTTGATCTGGGGGCCGCAGTCGTCCACAGCCACGTAGCGGAGGAGCTTGACCTCCCCGGTCTCGGGGAAGACCTCCACCACGGCCACGTGGGTGCCGAAGGGGAAGACGAAGTTAGAGGGATCGAAGAAGGCCGTGGCCTCCAGGCCCGGCTCCATCCCCTCAGGCAGGTTGTGGGCCAGGTAGGCCTGGAGGGCCACCTCCTGGAAGCCCTTGGCCTTCCCCGGCACCCCCTTGACCTCAAACCGCCCCTCCCGGTACTCCAGGTCCTCGGGGGCCACCTCCAAGAGGTGGGCGGCGATGCGCCTCGCCTTGTCCAGGACCTTCTCCACCGCCCGGACCACGGCGGAAAGCCCCACCGGGGCGCTCCGGGAGCCGTAGGTGCCCATGCCGAAGGGGATGCGGCCCGTGTCCCCGTGGACGATCTCCACGTCCTCCAGGGAAACCCCCAAGAGGTCGGCCACCACCTGGCTAAAGGCGGTCTCGTGCCCCTGGCCGTGGCTGTGGCTGCCCGTGTAGACCTCCACCTTGCCCGTGGGGGCCACCCGCACCAGGGCGCTCTCCCAAAGCCCCGCCTGGGCCCCAAGCTGGCCCACCACCTTGGAGGGGGCGAGGCCGCAGGCCTCGATGTAGCAGGAGAGGCCGATGCCCAGGTAGCGCCCCTTGGCCCTGAGCTCCGCCTGCTCCTTGCGGAGGTTCCAGTAGCCCACGAGCTCCAAGGCCTTCTGGAAGGCCTCCTCGTAGTTGCCCGAGTCGTAGACCAGGGCCACGGGGGTGGCGTAGGGGAAGGTGAGGTACCTCCGCTTGGGCATCAAAGCGGAAACCCAAGGAGAGCGGGGATCCCGGCTCCTAAAGCCCCAAGGAGATGTACTTGACCTCCAGGTACTCCTCTAGGCCCCACTTCCCCCCTTCCCGCCCCAACCCCGAGCGCTTCCTCCCCCCAAAGGGGGCCTGGGGCGTGGAGGGCACCCCGTCGTTCACCCCCACGATCCCGTACTCCAGGGCCTCGGCCACCCGGAAGGCCCGGGAGAGGTCCCGGGTGAACACGTAGGCGGCGAGCCCCACCGGGAAGCCGTTGGCCCAGCGCACCGCCTCCTCCTCGGTCCGGAAGACCGTGAGGGGGGCCACCGGGCCGAAGGTCTCCTCCCGGAAGAGGAGGCTTTCCGGCTTCACGTCTAAAAGCACCGTGGGGGCGAAGAAGAGCCCCTTGGCCTCCCCGCCCACCACCAAGGAGGCCCCTAGGGCTAGGGCGTCCTCCACGTGGGCCCGCACCTTCCTGAGGGCCGCCTCGTTCACCAGGGGACCGATGTCCGTCTCCTCGGAAAGGGGGTCCCCCATCCTGAGGGCCCGGACCCTCTCGGCGTAGGCCTCGGCGAAGGCCTCGGCGATCGCAGCCTCCACAAAGATCCGGTTCGCCGCCACACAGGACTCCCCGGCGTTCCGGAACTTGGCCCTCAGGGTCTCCTCCACCACCCGCTCCAGATCGGCATCGGCGAAGACCAGGACCGGAGCCCCCCCGCCCAGCTCCAGGGAGACCCGCTTCAGGGTCTTGGCCGCCTCCCGGTAGAGGCTAAGCCCCACCTCGGTGCTCCCGGTAAAGGTGAGCTTAGGGATCCTCTCGTCCTCCAGGAAGGGCCGGGAGACCTCGGCGGGTCGGGAGGTGGGGAGGACCTGGAAGACCCCGGGCGGCCCCCCCGCCTCCAGGAAGAGCCGGGCCAGGTACAAGGCGGTCAGGGGGCTCTCCTCCGCGGGCTTGAGGACGAAGGTGCACCCCGCCGCCAGGGCCGGGGCCACCTTCCGGGTCACCATGGCCGCGGGGAAGTTCCAGGGGGTGATCCCATAGACCGGCCCCACGGGCTCGTAGCGCACCAGGATCCGCTTGTGGGGGAACTGGGAGGGGACCGTTTCCCCGTAGATCCGCTTGGCCTCCTCCGCGTACCACTCCACGAAGCCCGCGGCGTAGACCACCTCCCCCCTCCCCTCCTTTAGGGGTTTGCCCATCTCCAGGGCCATGAGCCGGGCCAGGGGTTCCCGGTGCTCCAGGATGAGCTCCCACCAGCGCCTGAGCACCCGGGCCCTTTCATAGGCCGTGGCCCGGCTCCAGGTGGAAAAGGCCGCCACCGCCTCCTCCAAGGCCTCCCGGGCCTCCTTTTCCCCGCAGTCCGCCACCTCGGCCACCACCTCCCCGGTGGCCGGGGAGACCACCGGGAACCGCTCTTTTAGGGGCCGCCAGGCCCCGCCGATCAGGGCCTCCCTGGAAACCTCCTTTTCAAGAGCCGGCAAGATGAACACCTCCTCCTTCGTACTCTAGCCCTCCCAGCCGTCGGTAGCGTTCTAGGGAATCACGATCTGCCGCACCGCCTCCCCCTGGGCCAGCCGGTCCAACCCCTCGTTGATGGCCTCCAGGGGCAGGGTCCCCGTCAACAGGCGGTCCACGGGCAGCCTCCCCGCCCGGTACAGGGCCAGGAAGCGGGGCACATCGCGGCGGGGATTGGAGGAGCCCATGTAGCTCCCCTTCAGCGTCCGCTCCTCCGCGGTGAGGCCCACGGCGGGCAGGGCCAGCATCCTCTCCGGTTGAGGCAGGCCCACGGTCACCGTCACCCCGCCCCTCCGGGTGGCCCTGTAGGCCAGCTCCATGGCCGCCACCGAGCCCGCGGTCTCAAAGGCGTAGTCCGCCCCGCCCCCCGTGATCTCCCGCACCGCCTCCGCGGCATCCCCATCCCCCACGACGACGCCATGGGTCGCCCCCAGACCCCTGGCCAGCTCCACCTTGTGGGGGAGGAGGTCCACGGCCACAATGGGGTGGGCCCCCGCCAAGGCCGCCCCCATCACCGCGGCCAGGCCCACGCCCCCCAGGCCGAGGACGGCGACGCTGGCCCCCTCCTCCACCCGGGCCGTGTTGAGGACAGCCCCCACGCCCGTGGCCACGGCGCACCCAAAGAGGGCCGCCGTTTCCAGGGGCACCTCCTTGGGAATGGGGACCAGGGACTCCCTGGCCGCCACCGTGAACTGGCTGAAGGCCGCCACCCCCAGGTGGTGGTGCAGGGGCCTGCCCTCCAGGGAGAACCTACGGGCCCCGGTGAGGAGCCTTCCCTCGCGGTTGGCCTGCACCCCCCGTTCGCATAGATGGGGCCTTCCAGCCGCGCAGTAGCGGCAGTTCCCGCACATGGGGACGAAGGAAAAGACCACGTGGTCGCCCTCGGCTAGGTCCCCAACCCCAGGCCCCACCGCCCGCACGATCCCCGCCGCCTCGTGGCCCAGGACGAGGGGCAAGGGCCAGGGGCGGGTGCCGTCCACGGCGGAAAGGTCCGAGTGGCAAAGCCCCGCCGCCTTCACCTCCACCAGGACCTCTCCCAGCCCTGGCCCCTCCAGGTCCACCTCGAGGACCTCCAAGGGCCTCGTCGCCGCATAGGGCATGGGTCTGCCCATCTCCAACAGGACCGCGGCCTTGGTCTTCACCCTTCACCTCCAGGTTGTAGCCGATCTACATAAATTCTATGAACAACCCTTGGACTGAAGGGCCTGGACTTGGACCTCTGCGGGACACGGCCTCGGGAAGGGCGGTTCCGCAGCAAAGGGGGGACGATCGCCTGCGGCTTTTGGGCCAGCGCCCATCCCATAGCCAATGAAACCGGTGGAGCCCACCGTAGGCGGCCCATCCCTTCCTCCCTTGGGGTTTCAGGATACCACAGGTAAGGCCCGGGCTGGGCCCTCGAGCCCCTTCCTCCCATAGGGCACCTCAGAAGGCCCGGATCCCCACCCCTGCGCCCTCCAGGGCCTCCCTTACCACCCGGGCCACCTCCGGGGCCCGGGGGTTGTCCCCATGGATGCAAAGGGTCTCGGCCCGCACCTCCACCTCGCCCCCGTCCAGGGCCTCCACCCTGCCCTTATGGACCATGTCCAGGGCCCTCCGGGCCGCCTCCTCGGGGTCGGTGATCCAGCTTCCCGGCATGGTGCGGGGGGCAAGCTGGCCGTTTCGCAGGTAGGCCCGCTCCGGGAAGGCCTCCCGCACCACCTTAAGCCCCGCCCGCACCGCTTCCTCCTCGTAGACCGTCCCAGGGAGGACCACCAGGGGAAGCCCCCGGTCAAAGGCCCGCACCGCCTCAGCGATGGCCCGGGCCGTTTCCCGGTCCCGGCAGGCCTTGAGGTAGAGGGCCCCATGGGGCTTCACGTGGTGCATGGCAAGCCCCTCTGCCCTCAAAAAGGCGTAAAGGGCCCCGAGCTGGTAGAGGACGTCGGAGTACACCTCCTCCGGGGCAAGGGCCATCTCCCGCCTGCCAAACCCCACCAGGTCGGGGAAGCCCGGGTGGGCCCCCACGGCCACCCCGTGGGCCTTGGCCAGGGCTACGGCCTCCCGGATCCTGGCGGGGCTCCCCCCGTGGAAGCCGCAGGCCAGGTTCACCGAGGTCACCAGGGGAAAGATCTCCCGGTCGTGGCCGTAGGTGAAGGCCCCATAGGACTCCCCCGCGTCCGCATTTAAGTCCACCACCACCTTCACCACCCCCTATAAACGCAAAATCACTTCCCTGCCATCGCCAAGCCTCAGGAGGATCTCCGCCTCCCCCTCGGGAAGGAAGGCTCCCCCCTCCTTGCGCAGGGGGACGTCGTGCCCGGGGAAAAGCCTCGGATAGGCCAGGAGCCGCTGGCGGCTCTTTTGGGCCAAGCCCGGGTTCCAGCAAGGGGGCGCAGTTGGTCCTTCCAGGTCGTACCGGCTCTTTACCGCATCGCTCACCAGTACCCCAAGGCCCTCCACCTCGAGGCCCAAAAGGCCCGGGGTGTGCCCCGGCAGGTGGAGGAGGGTGAGGCCCGGGGCCACCCTTCCCTCCCCCACGGGCCGCAGGCGCGGAAGGACCTCAGGGAGCCAGGCCAGGCAGGCGGGGTCCACCCTTGGGTCCCGGTAGACCCGGAGCGCATGGTCCAGCTCCGCCTCATGCACCCACACCTCCGACCAAGGGAAAAGGTCCGCATTGGCAGCGTGGTCAAAGTGCAGGTGGCTTAGGATGACCACTCCCACGTCCAAGGGCGAGAACCCCAAGGCCTCCATGCGCGCAAAGAGCCCCTCCCGCTCCCCATAGCCCAGGGTATCGTAGAGGAAAAGGCGCTCCCCCACGACCAGGTAGGCGCTAGAAAGGCCCAAGTAACCCCTGTGGCTCCGGGCAGGGAAACCGAGGTACAGGGGAACCAGCTTCACCCTACCCTCCCATCATGGTCCGGGGAAGCCAGGTAGCCAGGCCCGGGAAGGCCACCAGGAGGACCACCATGAGGAGGAGCACCCCCATGAAGGGAAGGCTGTAGCGGGCGATGCGGAAGAGGTCCTCCCCCGTGAGGGACTGGATGACGAAGAGGTTGAAACCCACGGGCGGGGTGATCTGGGCGAACTCCACCATGATCACGAGATAGATACCAAACCAAAGGGGATCCAGGCCGATAGCCTTGACTACGGGCAGGATAACGCTGATCGTGAGGACCACGATGGAGATCCCATCCAGGAACCACCCTAGGACGATGTAGACCAGGCTGAGAAAGAGGATGAAAAGGAGGGGGGTGATCCCCGACTCTGCCACCCAGGCCGCCAGGGCCCGGGGAATGCCCGTGAAGCCCATGGCCAAGGTGAGGACCCCTGCCCCCGCCAGGATCAGGCCGATCAGGCTAGTGGTGCGCACCGCTCCAAGGAGACTCTCCCGTAAGAGCTCCCTGTTGAACTCTCCTCTTAGGACGGTGAGGGCTAGGGCCCCGCTCACCCCGATGGCCGCCGCCTCGGTGGCGGTGGCCACGCCCAGGTAAATGGAACCCAGAACAAGGAGGATCAGGACAAGGACGGGGAGCACGGCACCAAGACCTCGGAAGACCTCGGCCAGGGGCGGGGCGGGCTCCCGGGGAAGCTCCTCCCGGCGGAAGAAGGCCAGAAAGGCCACGGTAAACATGAAGAGGAGGGCCAGAAGGGCCCCGGGCACCACCCCTGCTATGAAGAGCCGGGCCACGGACACCTCGGCCATGACCCCGTAGACGATCATGACCACGCTGGGGGGGATGAGGAAGCCCAAGGTGCCCGCTCCCGCCAAGGAGCCCAGGGCCAGGGGCTTGGGGTAGCCCCGCCTGAGGAGTTCGGGCAGGGTGAAGCGCCCCACGGTGGCGGTGGTGGCCGCCGAGGAGCCGATAACGGCGGCGAAGAGGGCGCTGGCCACCACGTTCACGTGGAGCAGGCCCCCGGGAAGCCGGGCGAGGAGGGGAGTAAGCCCCTGGAAGAGGCTTTGGGCCAAGCGGGAGCGGTAGAGGATCTCCCCCATCCAGACGAAGAGGGGCAGGGCGGCCAGGCTCCACCCGGAGGTGCTGGTCCAAAGGGCCGTGGCCACGTTGGGCCCAGGGGGAGCGGTGGTGAAGAGGGCGAGGCCGGCCAGGCCCACCAGGAGGAGGGCCAGGCCCACGTAGACCCCCAGGCCCAGGAGAAGGAACAGGAGGGCCACCAGAAGGAGGCCGATACCAAGGAGGCTCACGTCCTTCCTCCCCGGAAGGTCTTCAGAAGGGCCTCGAGGAGGGCCAGGGCGAAGACGCTAACCCCAAAGGCCACCACCGCCAGGGGAATCCATAGGGGCAGGGGGAGAAGCCCGGGGGCCAGGTCCCCATAGCGGAGGCTCTCCCCAACCCTGCCCCAGGCCTGGAGGGCAGCGTAGAGGGCAGCCAGGAGGCTGAGGAGGAGGCTAAGCCGCTCCACCAGAGCCCGAGATCCAGGAGGCAGCCTCTGCCAGAGGGCCACCACCCGCACATGCCCTCCGGCCCTCAGCGTGGGGGCGAGGCCCAGGAAGATGAGGCCCGCGGTGGCGAAGCCGGCAAGCTCCAGGGCCGAGGGCACTACGAACCCCAAGAACCTCCCCGCCACCTGGGCCAGGATCACGAGAAGGATGAAGAGCCCCAGGAGTACGGCCAGCCCATCGGCCAGGCGGTAGAGGGCCTCGAGGGCCCACCCTAGCACCCTCACCGCCCCAGGTACTGGCGGTAGACCCTAATCCCCGTGGCCCCCGCCTGCCGCTGCCACTCCAGGACCATAGCCTCCCCCACCCGCTTGAAATCAGCCATGAGCTGGGAGGACGGCTTCACCACCTGCATCCCCCGGCCCGCTAGGGTCTGCATGGCCCTGGTCTCCTGCTCCTGGGAAAGCCTCCAGCCCCTTTCCTCTGCCCGCCTCGCCGCCTGCAAGAGGGCTTCCCGGTCTTGGGGCGGGAGGCTCTCAAAGGCCCGGCGGCCGATGACCACCATGTTCTTGGGAATCCAGGCCTTGACGTCGTAGAAGTAGCGGGCGAAGTCCCAGGCCTGGCTGTCCACCCCGGTCACGGCCGAGGTCACCATGGCCTCCACAATCCCCGTGGCGAAGGCCTGGGGAATGTCGGCGGCCTCCACCTGGACCGGGGCCATGCCCAAGAGCTGCGCCATCCTAGCGGTAGCGGGGTTGTAAGCCCGGAAGCGGAGGCCCCTGAGGTCCTGGGCGGAGTCCACGGGCCGCCTGGTGTAAAGCCCTTGGGGCGGCCAAGGGACTGCGTAGAGGAAGACCACACCCCTTTGCGCCAGCCACCTCTCCACCTCCAGGCGCTGGGCCTGGTAGAGCCGCCAGGCCTCCTCATAGCTGGTGGCCACGAAGGGAATAGCGTCCAGGTTGAAGAGGGGGTTCTCGTTGGCCAGGAGGGACATGAGCACCTCCCCCATCTGCACCTGGCCGTTCCTCACCGCGGGCAGGATCTGGGGATGGGGGAAGAGGGAGCCCCCGGGGTGGACGGTGACCTTGAGCCTACCCCCCGTGGCCTCCTCCACCTCCTTGACGAACTGCTGGATGTTTTGGGTGTGGAAGTTGGCCGGGGGGTAGGGGGTGGCCATGTTCCAGGCCTGGGCCAAAGCGCCAAGGGTCAACCAACCGAGTCCCGCAAGAATTCGCCTCATCGCCGCACCTCCTTCATGCCTAATTGCTTCAAAGCCCGGCCCAGGAACTGAGTAGGTAGGCTTTAGGTCTATCCTGGCCCGGGCCACGTTGGGTACGAAACCTGTCTTCTCCTGAAACCGGGCGAAGAGCCCCCGCACCTCCTCGGAAAACCCCAAGCCAAGAGATCACCATACCGCCACAGCCCGCACCGGACCCCCGGAGGCTCCCTTGTGCTTGGGTCCACCCACGAAGATCAGGGCCCCAGAGGGGGGCACCTGGGCCAGGCCCGCCAGGTTCTCAAGCCCGTACTTCCCCGCGCCGAGGAGGGTGACGTGGGCCCTAAAGTCCCTGGAGGGGCCGAAGTCCAGGGAGAGGGTGTCCACCCCCACGCCCACGATCTCCCGCTCCCTCACCAAAAACTCCGCCGCCTCCGGAGAAAAGCCGGGGAAGTGCAGGATGCCGGAGGCATCCTGGTTGAGGAAGGCCTTGGGGTCCTTCCACCTAGCCTCCCAGCCCGAGTCCATGGCCACGAAGGCCCCCCTGGGCAGGCGGCCATAGGCCCTCTCGTAGGCCAGGATATCCTCCGCAGTGACCTGGGCGTCTGGGTCCCTAGCCGCCTTCTCACGGATGCGGATGATGGCCAGGGGAGCGATGAGGCTAGCCACGGGGAGCCTCTCCGCGGTGGGAGCCCCTTCCACGAAGTGGGCTGGGGCGTCCATGTGGGTGCCTGAGTGCTCCCAGAGGTCCAAGCGGTTGCCGTAATAGCCGTTTTGGCGCACGGTGACCAGGGTGGTGATCCGCATGGGCTCAGCCCCAGGGAAGAGGGGGATCTCCGGGGAGAGCTCGTGGGTAAGGTCGGCTGCCCGAGAGAAGGCCTTACCGGGAACCCTCGCCTGGGCCAGGGCCACCCCCGAAAAGGCCCCAAGGCCCGAGGCTAGGAAGGCCCTGCGGGAGAGGGAACGGGCCACCGTCTCCATCACCAAGGGCGCGCACATGGCTTACCTCCCTTTGCTGGACATTCTACCACCTACCGCATACTACCATTTGCCGCATAAGTTTGCAACCTTAGCCCCCTGTTGAACCCAACCTATCCACCAGTTTCCAGCAAAGGGATAAGTTTTTATGCAGGATACTTCCCTTCACCCACAAAGGCCCGATGCCCCTTTTGGAGCGGGGGTTGGCGGTTCATTTGGGGTAGGGGCCCCAAAGCGGACCCCAGGAGCACGGAAAGGCCGGCCCGCTCGCGCCACGCCCTCCTGGCCTCAGGCTCGGCCCACAAGAGCGACCGGGCGCGGTTTTGCCCCAAGGGGGACGCTTTGCCCTTGCCGGGTGGCCGGGGGTGAGGGAGGGAGCGGGGGTGCGGCACGCCATCCGGAGAGGGCGAGGGGACCGCCCTGAAGCCTGGCCGGGGGGGGAGGTGAGGCCCTTGGGGGCCTACTGCGGGCCAAGGGGTCTTGGGGGGCTACCGGGTGGACGTGGTGGGGGTTGGGGACCCAGACCCCGCGGCTTTTGGCCTTGGCCTGCACTGGGGATGGTGATGGGGGAGGCCCTGCGGGGAGTGGCGACGGGGAAAGGGGGGTCGGGCGGGGTAGGGGCGGGGGATTCTGGTCTCTTCCTCCCTCTTGGAGGCGCCTGGCCGCCTTCCCATAGCCCAACGGCGGGAGCTTGGCCATCTGGCGGTGCCGCTTGCTTCCACCGTAGCCCTTTGGAACAAGGGAAGCCCAGAAGGGCCACTTGACAGAAGGCGAGGGATAGGGTATGGTGTTCGTAAACGTTTACGATGGGCAGAAAAGCGCGCTACACCGTTAAAGAAATAGCCCAGCTAGCAAACGTTTCTGTAGGCACGGTCAGCCGCGCCTTGAACAACCGCCCGGGCGTGAGCCCAGAAACCCGGGCCCGCATCCTGGAACTGACCCGGAACCTGGGCTTCGCCCCTTCCCCGGCGGCCCGAGAACTGGTGGGGCGTTCCGCCACCGTGGGCCTCCTCCTGGCCCCCAGGGTGCGGCGGTACACCCCGTACTTCACCCTGCTCCTCGAGGCCCTGTCCGAGGCCCTGGCCAAGGAGGGCCTCAGGGTTAGGGAGGTGGCCACCGACTCCGTGGGCCTCCCCCGGGAGGAAGCCCTGGGGTACATCCTCCTCGGGGCCCACGACCACGACCCCAGGCTGGAGCACCTGAAGCGGGAAGGAAGGCCCTTTGTGCTCATCGGCGCCTACCCCGGGGTCTTCGCCGTGGCCCCGGAGGACGTGGACGGGGGCTACCAGGCCACCCGCCACCTCCTGGAGTTGGGGCACGAGCGCGTAGCCCACCTCACCGGCCACCTCCACCACCAGGCGGGCCGGGAGCGCCTCCTCGGCTACCGCAAGGCCCTGGAAGAGAAGGGGCTTAAGTTCCAGTCCGAGCTGGTCCTGGACGGGCAGTTTGAAGCCCTTGGGGCCTACCGGGCGGTGCGCCGGGCCTGGGAGGGGGGTCTGCGCTTCACCGCCCTCTTCGCCGCCTCCGACGAGATGGCCCTGGGGGCCAAGGCGGCCCTCGAGGACCTGGGCCTCCGCATCCCCTGGGACGTGAGCCTGGTGGGCTACGACGACCTACCCGAGGTGGGGCAGGACCTGACCACCGTGCACCAGGACATCCCCACCATCGCCGAGGAGGCCGTAGCCTTGCTGCACAAGGCCCTGGCAGGCGAGGCGCCCACGGGCAAGCGGGTCCCTGTGCGCCTGGTGGTACGGGGGACCACGGCCCCAAAGGAGGTGATAGCCAGGCAAAAACCCTAGGTCTTCGGCCATAGGTCCTTTGGTTTCTGGAACGCCAAGTGGAGGCAAACCATGCGCAAGATTCTTGCGACCATTCTGGTGTTTTTCGGGCTCTCCACCCTGGCCCAGACCCAGGTGCGCATCTCGGGCTGGGGCGGCCCTGATGTCGCCATCGTCACCGGGCTTCTCCGGGAGGTGGTGCAGCCCAGGCTGGACAGGGAGGGCATCCGGGTCATCTACGAGCCCATAGAAGGCGATTACACCCAGTGGCTCTTCAACGCCCTCTCTGCAGGCACGGCCCCCGACCTCTTCTACGTGGACATCTTCTGGTCGGAAAGCCTCTTCGCCACCGGCCGGGTGGAGCCCTTGGACCGCTACTTCAGCAGGCAGGAGATCGCCGAGTTTCTGCCCAACCTGGTCCAGGCCTTCACCTACGGGGGCAGGCTCTACGGCATCCCCAAGGACTTCAACACCCTGGCCCTCCAGTTCAACAGGGACCTCTTTGACGAGGCGGGGGTTAGGTACCCCAACCAGCAGGACACCTGGGAAACCTTTGAGGCCAAGCTCCGCCAGGTGCAGACCCGGCTGGGGGACGTCGCGGGGCTTTGTGTGGTAGCCGACGTCGCCCGCTTTGCCCCCTTTGCCTTCGCCACCGGCTGGAGGCCCTTTGATGACCGGGGGCACACCGTCTTGGACGGGAACTTCCGCCGGGCCTTTGAGTGGTACACCGGCCTGACCAGGCGGGGGGCAGCCCGCTTCGCCCAGGACCTGGGGGAGGGCTGGACTGGGGGATGCTTCGGCGGGGAGAAGGCGGCCACGGCCATAGAGGGGGCCTGGATCGCCGGCTTCCTCCGGGACCGGGCCCCGAACCTGAGGTACGGCACCACCTTCCTGCCCCTGGACCCCGTGACCCAGAGGCGGGGCAACTTCATCTTCACCGTGTCCTGGAGCATGAACGCCCAAAGCCGGAACAAGGAGGCGGCGGCCAGGGTCCTGAGGGCCCTCACCTCCCCGGAGGCCCAGCAGTGGGTCTTGGAGCGCGGCCTGGCCATCCCGAGCCGCAGGGCCCTGGCCCAAAACCCCTACTTCCAGCGCGCGGGCAGGGAGCCCGAGCTAAACCGCATCGTCTTCCAAGGCTCTGTGGCCCCGGGAGGGGTGGTCTATCCCTTCAAGTTCCGGGGTTTCGGCGGGGACTGGATGCGGCCCATCAACGAGGCCCTACAGGCGGTGATGACCGGGCAAAAGACCGTGGACCAGGCCCTGAGGGACGCCCAGGTAGCCCTGGACCGGCTCACGGGCAGGAGGTAGGGAGAACATGGGGGGGCGGGCCTCGCCCCCCTTTGCCCCTTTGGGAGCGCCCATGCGCCTGAATGCCCGCACCCTCGAGGGCCTCTACGCCCTCCTCCTCCTCCTTCCCTTCCTCTTCACCCTGGGGGTCTTCTTCCTCTACGCCTTCCTGCGCGCGGTCTACTTCAGCTTCACGGACTACGACCTCTTCTCCCCGCCCCAGTTCGTGGGCCTCGCCAACTACCTCCGCCTCCTGGAGGACCCCCTCTTCCTGAGGGCCCTCTGGCACACCCTGGCCTACAGCCTGGTGGTGACCGTCCTGCAGACCTTCTTCGCCCTCCTCCTGGCCACAGCCCTGAACCAGCCCCTAAGGGGGATCACCGCCTTCCGGACCGTCTACTACCTGCCCTCGGTGGTCTCCACCGCCGCCGCCAGCCTGCTCCTCCTCTGGCTCTTCCAGCGCACAGGCCTGGTGAACCAGGGGCTTTCCCTCCTCCTCGCCTACCTCCCCCACCTCCTGGCCCTGGCCCTGATCTTCGCCCTGGTCCAAGGAGGACAGGTGCTTTGGGAGAGGAGGAGGGGCGCCCCCACGGGGTTCTGGGACCCCGCCCTGGCCCTGATCAGCCTGCCCCTGGCCCTCCTCGGGGTCTACGCCCTGGGGTTTTTGGGCCTGGTCGGGCCCCGGGAGGTGCGGGTGGAGATCCCCTGGCTCCCCACCACGGCCACCTTCCTGGGCATCCCCTACCCCCTTTGGGCCATCATCCTCATGAACACCTACACCACCATCCCCACCTTCATGGTCCTCTTCCTGGCCGGCCTCAAGGGCATCCCCAAGACCCTCTACGAGGCAGCGGCCCTGGACGGGGCTACCCCTTGGACCATGTTCCGCCGCATCACCGTACCCCTCCTGCGGCCGGTCCTCTTCCTGGTGATCACCTTAGGCCTCATCGGCACCCTGCAGCTCTTTGACCAGGTGCTCTTCGTGGGCGGCTCGGGCGGGGCCCCCCTCGAGGCCACGGTCACCCTGGCCTACTACGTCTACGGCAACGTCTTCCCCTCGGGGGCCACGCCCCGGGTGGGCCTGGCCTCGGCAGCAGCCCTCTTCCTGGCGGGGCTCACCCTTCTCGTGGTCCTCCTGCAGCGCCGCCTCGGCGTGAGCGAGAGGGGGTGGGGGTAATGAGCCCCAAAGAGGCGGCAAGGAGGCGCTGGGCCCGGGTGGCCTGGGCCTACGGCCTTCTCCTCGCCTTCGGGGTCTTCTTCGTGGGACCTTTCCTCATGGGCTTTCTGGCTAGCCTCAAGACCAACCCCCTGGAGTGGCCCTTCAACCTGGGCTTCGCCCAGGTGAGCCCCAAGAACTGGGTAGCGGCCTGGCGCCTGGGGCGGGAGGGGGCTGGGGATCCTTGGCTTGGGGGGATGCGCCCGGGAAGGGAGGTGGCCTTGGAGGTGGCCTACTTCTGGCCCGAGGCCACGCCCCCGGAGCTTCAGGCTGTCATCCCTCGGCGCAGGCCGGGGGCGGGAATGGGGGCGGTGTTTGAGAGCCCCTACGCCGCGGATTACGTGCAACTCTTTGGCCCCGACCTTCTGGAAACGAGGCCCTTCCGGCTGGGGGAGGCCGAAGGCTACCTCTACCGCTACCGCTTGCAGATCGCCTACCAGGGGGAAGGCCCCTACCTGGAGCGGGTTCCCCTGGACCTCGAGGCCCCCCGGGGGGCCCTCCTGGTGGCGGCCACCCTGGACCCCATCCGCTTTGAGCGCCGGGGAAGGGTGGCCTCCTGGGACAACGTAGTCCCCGGCCTTTTGGGCTATACCTTCCACAACTACGTCCGGGCCTTTCGCGAAACCCGTAGCCTGGAAACGGGCCAAAGCCTCTTCCTGCGCTGGACCCTGAACTCCTTCCTCATCGCCTTCCTCAAGGTAACCACCACCCTGGTCTTCGCCTCCATGGCGGGGTACGCCCTGGCCCGGCTGCGCTTCCCGGGCAAGGAGGCCCTCTTCCTCTTCATGCTCTTCAGCATGATGGTGCCGGTCCAGGTCACGTTCATCTCCAACTACCTGGTCCTAAGGGACGGGATCTTCGGCCTCTCCAGGCTCTTTGGCGTGGAGACCCTCCTCAACACCTACACCGGGCTCATCCTCTCGGGGCTGGTGGGGGCCGGGGCCGTCTTCATCATGAAGCAGTTCTTTGAGTCCATCCCCAAGGAGGTGGAGGAGGCGGCCCTCATAGACGGGGCCACCCCCTTCCAGACCCTGTTCCGGGTGGTCCTGCCCATGGCCACCCCAGCCCTAGGGGCCGTGGCCATCCTCACCTTCCAAGGAGCCTGGAACGAGTTCTTCTGGCCCTTCATCGTCCTGACCACTCCCCGGGAGATCTACACCCTGCCCCTGGGCCTCCTCGCCTTCCGCAACGCCTACGGCCAGGTGGGGGACTGGGGGCTGATCCTGGCGGGGGGATTTTTGTCCATGATCCCCATCCTGATCCTCTTCGCCGTGTTCCAGCGCTACTTCGTGGAGGGGGTCAGCGTGGGGGCGGTCAAGGAGTGAGCCATGGTCCTTCCCCTCAAAGAAGACGACACCTATCTGGTCCTGAACGAGCGGGGCTTCGCTGAGGCGGGAGCGGAGGGGTTCTACCGGCACGACACCCGCTTCCTCTCCCGCTACCGCCTGGGGCTCCCCCCTGGCCTCGCCCTGCTGGAAAGCCGTTCCCCTAGGCCCGACCACCTGGTCCAGGACTGGGCCAGGTTCGGGGGGCCGGAGGGGGAACTTTACCTGAGGCGCACGCTGAGGGTGGCCCGGGGGCGGGTGGAGGAGGTCCTCCTCTTCCGCAACCTGGGCCGCGAAGCCCAGGAGGTGGCCGTGGTGGTGGAGGCGGTGCCCAGCTTCCAAGACCTGTTCCAGGCCCGCGGCTGGCACCCTTCCCCCCCTCCGGAAAGGGGGTTCGCCTACCGGGCCCCGGATGGGGTGGAGAAGCGGGTGGCCCTCTCCCCCTCCCCCCCGCCGGGCGGCCATCGGCTGGCCCTTCCCCCCAAGGAGGAGGGGGTCCTGGGCTGGACGGTGGCCCTGGAAAGCCCCCTCGGGACCCAAGGCGACCTCCCCAGCTACGAGGCCTTCCTAGCCGCTTTCCCCCAAGGGGAAGGCCCCTGGGCCCCGGTCCTGCGGCAGGCCCTCCTGGACCTGAGGGCCCTCCTCCTCGCCACCCCCGAGGGCCCCGTGCCCGCCGCGGGCATCCCTTGGTTCGTGGCCCCCTTCGGCCGGGACAGCCTCCTCACCGCCTTCATGCTCCTCCCTTGGGGAAAGGAGGTGGCCCGCGGGGTCCTCCGCTACCTGGCCAGGCGGCAGGGGGCGGCCCTAGACCCCCTTCGGGAGGAGGAGCCAGGGAAGATCCTCCACGAGGAACGCCTCGGGGAGCTCTCCCGCCTGGGCCATGTCCCCTTCGCCCGCTACTACGGCACCGTGGACGCCACCCCCCTTTTCGTAGTCCTCCTGGGGCGGTATCTGGACCTCATGGGGGACCTGGCCCTGGTGCAGGAGCTGAGGCCCCACTGGGAGGCGGCCCTGGGCTGGCTGGAGAGGGCTGACCTGGACGGGGACGGGCTCCTGGAGTTCGCCCCTAAGGGAGGAGGGCTCGCCGTCCAGTCCTGGAAGGACTCCCACGACTCCATGAGCCATAGGGACGGCCGCCTGGCCGAACCCCCTCTGGCGGTGAGCGAGGTCCAAGGCTACGCCTACGCCGCCCACCTGGTGGCGCGGGACTTCTACATGGCCCTAGGGGAGGAGGAGAAGGCCAGGAGGCACCAGAAGCGGGCGGAGGCACTCTTCCATCTCATCCAGGAGCGCTTCTGGATTCCCGAGCTGGGGACCTACGCTCTGGCCCTGGACCGGCACAAGGAGCCCCTGAGGGTGAAGGCCTCCGACGCCGGCCATCTCCTCTGGGCAGGGGCGGTACCCGAGGAGCAGGTGGGGGACCTTTTAGAAACCCTCCTCTCCGAGGAGATGTGGACGGGCTGGGGGTTGCGCACCCTGGGGAGGAGGGAGGCCCGCTACAACCCCCTCTCCTACCACAACGGCTCCGTCTGGCCCCACGACACCGCCCTCTTCGCCGGGGGGCTTTTCCGTTATGGCCGCAAGGAGCAGGGGGCGCAGGTAGCCCAGGCCCTCCTGGAGCTAGCCCAAAGCCAGCCCGATCTGCGCCTGCCCGAGCTCGTGGGGGGCTTCCCCAGGGAGGCAGGCCTACCCCCTGTGCCCTACCCCGTGGCCTGCCGCCCCCAGGCCTGGGACGCCGCGGCCGTGGTCTACCTCTACGCCCTGGTCCAGGGGGTGCGGGCCTGGTGATCAGGCCCCGTGGTTCAGGGGCCCGTGGCCGTGGCCCAAAGGGGGAGCGGTCATGAGGGCCCGGGTGAGGTAGGCCTTGGCCTCGGCCACGGCCTCCTCCAGGGGCTTCCCCAGGGCCAGGAGGGCGGCGATGGCGGCGGAGAGGGTGCACCCGGTGCCATGGGTGTTTCGGGTAGGGATGCGGGGAGCAGCGAAGCGCCTCAAGCTTCCCCTTGTGGCCAAGAGGTCCACGCTCTCCTCCCCCTCGAGGTGCCCCCCCTTGAGGAGGACGGCCCCGGGGCCCAGCGCCAGGAGGGCCAAGGCAGCCTCCTCCGCCTCCTCCAGGCCCCGGATGGGCCTACCCAAAAGGGCCTCGGCCTCCATGCGGTTCGGGGTGATGAGGGTAGCCAGGGGGAAAAGCCTTTCCACGAGGACAGAGACCGCGGAAGGGTCCAGGAGGGGGTCCCCGCTTTTGGCCACCATGACCGGGTCCACCACCAGGGGGGAGATCCCGTAGCGCTCCACCGCCTCCGCCACCTTGGCGATGATGGCGGCGCTCCCCAGGGCCCCGGTCTTGGCGGCGTGGACAGGGATGTCCTCCAGAATGGCGGCGATCTCCTCATAAACGAGCTCCGGGGGCAGGAGCTCCACCCGCCTGACCCCCAGGGTGTTCTGCACCGTGAGGAGGGTGGGGGCTGCCATCCCGTAGACCCCGAAGCGCTGGAAGGCCTTGAGGTCGGCCTGGAGCCCTGCTCCCCCGGAGGGGTCCGAGCCGGCGATGGTGAGGGCGGTCCGCATCATGCGAGGGGAAGCTCCATCCGGGCCCGCCCCTTGAGGACTGCCTCCACCAGGTTCATGGGGCAGAAGGGGCCGCACATGCTGCAGGCCTTGGTCCTAGACCCCCGCTCCTCCTTGAGGCGCCTCGCCTCCTCCGGGAAAAGGGAAAGGGCGAACTGGGCCTCCCAGTCCAGCTGGTAGCGGGCCAAGGACATCCTCCGGTTCCGCTCCAAAGCTCCCTTGTTCCCCCGGGCCACGTCGGCGGCGTGGGCGGCGATCTTGAAGGCGATGACCCCCGCCTTCACGTGCTCGGGGGTGGGCAGGCCCAGGTGCTCCGCCGGGGTGAGGTAGCAGAGCATATCGGCTCCCATCCACCCCGCCAGGGCCCCGCCGATGGCCCCGGCGATGTGGTCAAAGCCCGCCGCCGTGTCCACGGGGAGCATCCCCAGGATGTAGAAGGGGGCGTGCCCCGTGAGCTTCTTCTGGATCTGCACGTTGGCGGCCACCTCGTTCAGGGGGACGTGCCCCGGCCCCTCCACCATGGCCTGCACCCCCGCCCTCCTGGCCCTTTCCACCAGCTCGCCGATGGTGAGGAGCTCGGCGATCTGGGCCCGGTCGGTGCTGTCCGCCAGGGAGCCCGGGCGAAGGCCGTCCCCCAGGGAGAGGGTCAGGTCGTAGGTACGGGCGATCTCCAGGAGATCGTCAAAGCGGGCGTAGAGGGGGTTTTCCTCCCCCCGATGGAGCATCCAGGCGGCCATGAGCCCCCCGCCCCGGCTCACGATGCCCGTGGTGCGGGCGGCGTTCCGGTAAACCTCCAGGTTCTTCAGGGTTACCCCCACGTGGACGGTGATGTAGTCCACACCCTCCTTCCCGTGCTCCTCTATGACCCCGAAGAGCTCATCCGCGGACATGTCAAAGAAGTTCTTGCGCTTCGCCGCCCTAAACTCCGCCTCGTAGATGGGGACGGTGCCCAGGGGAACGGTGGCCACCTCGAGGACCCTCCTGCGGATCTCCTTGAGATCCCCTCCAGTGGAGAGGTCCATGAGGGTGTCCGCCCCATAGCGGATGGCCACCTTGGCCTTTTCCACCTCCTCCTCCACGTCCACGTAGTCGTAGGAGGTCCCCAGGTTGGCGTTCACCTTGACGGAAAGCCCCTCCCCGATCCCCTTGAAGTCCTTGAGGGTCTTGTGGTTGGGGTTCCGGGGGATCACGATCCGCCCCGCCGCCACCCCCTCCCGCACGAACTCGGGGGAAACCCCTTCCCTTTCGGCCACGTAGGCCATCTCCTCGGTGACAAGTCCCTTCTTTGCCGCTTCCAACTGCGTCATCCCTCCACCCCCAAAAGCCCAAGAAGCCTTTTTGCCGTCCACGGGGCCAGGAGGACCCCGTTCCGCCCGTGCCCCACCGCCGCATAAACCCCTCTCGCCACCTCCCCCACGAAGAGCTCCCCCAAGGGCCGGTAGCCCCAGAGGACCCCCCGGAAGGGGGCCCCTTCCAGGAGGGGAAAGCGCTCGTGGGCGTAGTCGGCAAGCCAACGGAGGCCGAAGAGGTCCACGCCCTCGGCCCAACCCTCCCGGCTCGTGGCCCCCACGTAGACCCCGCCCTCCCGGGAGAGGAGGTACCCGTCCCCGGCGAAGAGGGGGCCGGGCGGGGCCTCGCCCCTTAGGAGAAGGGCTTCCCCCTTCAGGGGGCGCACCCTGAGGCCAAACCGCCCGCCCCAGGCCCCCACGGCGAGGAGGACGAAGCGGGCCCGCACCTCCCCCTCCCGCCAGAAGACCCGCCCCTCCTCCACCCCCTCGGCTTCGGCCTGGACCAGCCCTACCCCCATCCCCCGGAGGGCGGCGAGGAGGGCCTCCCGGAGGGCCCTGGGGTTCACGTACCCCCCGGGGAAGCGCCTCGCCCCCTGCCCGCCCCGCACGGGGTACGGGAGGGGCTCTTGGGCAGCCCAAATCCCCTTCTCCTCCTCGCTCAGGGCCACCACGTGGGTGCCGGCAAAGCCCGCCTCCACCGGGAAGCCCTTCTCCTTGAGCTCGGCGAGGAGCTCCTGGTAGTAGTCCAGGCCGAAAAGCCCCGCCTCCAGAAGTTCCCCGGAAAGCCCCTCGGGGTAGGGGGCGAGCATCCCGGCGCTGGCCGGGGTGGCCGCTCCCTCCTTCCCCGCGTCCAGGAGGAGGACGGAAAGGCCCCGCCTAGCGAGCTCGTAGGCGGCCAGGGCCCCGATGATCCCTGCCCCCACCACGGCCACCTCGGCCCTCATCCCCCCCTCCCCAGGGGCACGCCCTCGGTGGGACTGGAAGGGCTCGCCCCCTCCCTGGGCCGCATGGGCCCCGCCAAAAAGGCCTTTCTCCCCGCCTCCACCCCCAGGCGGAAGGCCAGGGCCATGGCGGGGGGGTCCTCCGCCTCGGCGATGG
Organism: Thermus sediminis; assembly: GCF_003426945.1. Classification (NCBI taxonomy): domain Bacteria; kingdom Thermotogati; phylum Deinococcota; class Deinococci; order Thermales; family Thermaceae; genus Thermus; species Thermus sediminis. Next base: position 1,917,997 of record NZ_QURO01000004.1, on the reverse strand, counting down.
CGGTGTTGACCAAGACAGCATCCAGCCCCATCTCCAAGACCTCGGCCGCGTGGGAGGGGAGGCCCAGGCCAGCGTCCACCACCACCGGGGGAAGGGAGGCCTTCTCCCGGGCGAAGAGCTCCAAAAGGGCCCTCGTCCTCACCCCCCAGCCCGAACCGATGGGGGCCGCCAGGGGCATGACCGTGGCCGTGCCCAGGGCGGCAAGCCTCCTCGCCAGGACCAGGTCCGGCCCCATGTAGGGGAGGACCAAAAAACCCTCCCCCAAGAGGACCTCCGCCGCCCTCAGGGTCTCCACGGGGTCGGGGAGGAGGTAGGTGGGGTCGGGGATCACCTCCAGCTTCACCCACCTCTCCCCGGTGAGGACCCGGCCCAGCCGGGCCAGGCGCACCGCCTCCTCCGCCGTCTTGGCCCCGGCGGTATTGGGGAGGAGGCGCACCCCCTCCAGGGCCTCCAGAAGCCCCACGTGCCCCGGGGCCTTTAGCTCCACCCGCCGCACGGACACGGTGACCACCTCGGCCTCCGCAGCGGCGATGGCCTCCCGCATCACCCCGAAGTCCCGGAACTTCCCCGAGCCCAGGATGAGGCGGCTTCTCAGTTCCACCTCCCCTACCTTCCAGGTGTCCATCTAGCCTCCTTGCATGAGGGAGACCACCTCCACCACGTCCCCTTCCTTCAGGACGTAGGGGGGTAGGTCCCGCCCGGGGAAGGCCTCCTCGTTGAGGAGGACGGCCACCCGCTCCAGGTCCACCCCAAGTTCCTCCAGAACGTCCCGGAGGGAACGGCCCTCGAGGGGCCTCGCCTCGCCGTTAAGCCACACCATAGAGCCTCTCCCTAAAGGCCTTGGCCGCCCCCTCGGGGTCAGGGGCGTCCAGGATGGCCCGCACCACCACGATCCGCCTGGCCCCGGCCTCCAGGACCTGGTCCAGGTTGGTGAGGTCAATCCCCCCGATGGCGAACCAGGGTCTATTCCCGAGGTTCTCCGCCGCCCAACGCACATAACCAAGCCCCGCCGCCTGCCTCCCGGGCTTCGTGGGGGTTTCCCAGACGGGCCCCACGGAGAGGTAGTCCGCCCCCTCCTCCAGAGCCCCTAGGGCCTGCTCCGGGGCGTGGGTGGAGCGGCCTATCAGGCCCCGGAAGAAGCGCCGGGCCTCCTTTGGGGTCAGGTCCCCCTGGCCCAGGTGGACCCCATCCGCCCCCAGGAGGGCCGCCAGGTCGGGCCGGTCGTTCAAGAAAAAGGGGACCCCGTAGTGCCGGGCCAGGGCCAGCATCCTCTCCCCCAGGTCCAGGGTGGGCCTTGCCTCCCAGTCCTTGGCCCGAAGCTGGAGGACCTCCACGCCCCCCGCCAGGGCCCGCTCGGTGCGGTCCAGGGTCTCCTCCCAGGACCAACCGGGCCTGGGAGTCACCACCAGGTAGAGCCTTCCCAGCAAGCTTCCACCTCCTCAGGCCGACGGGAAAGGCCCACGCGGCCCGAGGGGGGTTGGGTTTTGGGGGATTGGGGTCTTCCGCATAGGCTTCCCTCCGCCGGCATTACCCGGATCAGGTTCCAAGGGTTGCTGGGACCACCCAGCTCTCAGCCCCTCCCTTGGGGCACCCCCAGCCTGCAGGCTCCACTATACCCGAAGCGCGGAGGAGACGAGGGGGCTAGGCCACAAAGGGATCACCCTATCAGCACCTCGGCTTGGGCCAAAAACCTCTGGGCCGCGGCAGGCCTGGCGGGGAGATAGAGGTGGACGAAGCTGGCCAGGACCCGGCCGTCCGTCCACCCCTCCACCTCCCCTCCCCCCACCCGCCGCCAGGCGGGGCTTGGGGAGGCGGGAAGCCTGGCGTAGTGGAACTCGTGCCCCTTGAGGCGGTCCCCCCTCGCCGCCACGGGGTTGTCCCGTAGGGCCTCCACCTCCCGGTAGCCGAGGACGGGCTTCCCCCCCATGCGGGCCTCCCCTGGGGCCAGGCCCACCATGGGGAAGAGGCGCTCCCCCACCCAAAGCCCCTCGGAGAGGTACATGTACCCGCCGCACTCGGCGAGGATGGGCCCCCGGAAGCCCCGGATGGCCTCCCGCATGGCCTGGTTCTCCGAAAGCCCCTCGGCGAAGAGCTCGGGGTAGCCGCCCCCGAGGAGGAGGGCGTGGGCCTCGGGGAGGGCCTCGTCCGCCAGGGGGCTAAAGGGGACGAGCTCGGCCCCCAAGGCCGAGAGGAGCTCCAGGGCCTCGGGGTAGTAGAAGGAAAAGGCCCGGTCCCAGGCGTAGGCCACCCGCACCCGGGGCGGGCGCCTTTCCGGAAGGAAGGAGGGGGGCTCGGGGAGGGGCGGGGCCGCCTTTGCCAGGCGGAGGAGGGCCTCGAGGTCCCAAAAGCCCGCCCCCTCCAGGGCCCTTAGGGGAGGCTCCACCTCCCCCGCCAGCACCAGGCCCAGGTGGCGCTCGGGAAGCTCCAGGGCGGGGTCTTGGGGGAGCCAGCCCAGGAGGGGAAGGCCGTGGGCCTCCAGGGCCTCCCTCAGAATCGCCGCGTGCCGCTCGGAACCCACCCGGTTGGCCACCACCCCCACCACCTGCACCCCGGGGTCATGGCGGGCGAAGCCCAGGGCCAGGGGGGCGATGGAGCCCGCCATGCCCTTGGCGTCCACCACCAGGACCACCGGGGCCCCTAGGATCCGGGCCACCTGGGCGGTGGAGCCCACCCGCCCCAGGGGGTCCTTGCCGTCAAAGAGGCCCATGACCCCCTCTATGAGGGCTAGGTCCGCCCCCCTCATCCCGTGGGCAAAGAGGGCGAGGAGCCCCGCCTCGTCCAGGAAGAAGCCGTCCAGGTTGTAGGGCCTGAGGCCCGCCGCCCGCTCCAGGTGGGTGGGGTCTATGTAGTCCGGCCCCACCTTGAAGGGGCGCACCCTGAGGCCAAGCCCCCGGAGGCGGAGGAGGAGGGCCAAGGCCGCCGTGGTCTTCCCCGCTCCCGAGTGGGGGGCGGCGAGGAGGAGGCGGGGCGGGTTCACCGGGGGCTAAGCTCCCTTAGGAGGCGCTCCGCCTCCCCTTGGGCCAGGCGGCGAAACTCCTTGGGCTCCCTGCCGAAGGCCTCGGCCAGGGCCTCGAGGTAGGCGTCCAGGTACTCCTCGGAGATCAGGGCGGCCACGGTGAAGGCCAGCCGCCGCCAGGCCCCAGCGAGGGCTTCGGCTTCTTCCCGGGACAGGGCCTCGCGGGCCCTCCTTTCCACCTCCTCCGTGAGCCAGTTCCACATGCCCGCCATCATGGCGTTGGTCACCCCCCGCCGCACGTGGACCAGGCCTACCAGGGCCTGCCAGGCGAAGTACTGGCCGTTGAAGGGCCCCGCCAAGGTGCGGAGGTACCAGTCCCTCAGGGTCTTCTCCCGGAGGGGTCTCTCCCCTTCCCGGAAGATGGCCCGGGTGGGCGGGTGGGCGAAGAGGGTCTCGTAAAAGCCCTGGACCAGCTCCCCGGTGAGGCCCTCCAGAAAGCCCCGGTGCCGGGCCAGGACCTTGCCGTCCTCCACGGGCCGGAAGCGGGCCTGAGGGGGAAGCTGGCTCCAGATCTCCTGGGCGATGGCGTAGAAGCGGGCCAGGTTCTTGTCCGTCATACCCCCAGTCTAGTGCTCAATGCCCCTTTGCGCGGGAACCCCTAGGTCAAAGGCGTGCTTCACCTTGCGCATCTCCGTGACCGTGTCCGCAAGCTCCAGAAGGGCCTCGGGGGCCCCCCTCCCCGTGAGGACCACGTGGACGTGGGGGGGCTTGGCCCTCAGGGCGGAAAGGACCTCGTCCAGAGGAACCCAACCGTAGCGCAGGGGATAGGTGGCCTCGTCCAGGACCACCAGGTGGTAGGCCCCGGAGAGGATGGCCTCCTTGGCCCTCTGCCAGCCCTCCTGGGCCAGGCGGGCCGAGGCCAAAAGGTCCCGGCTCCTCCAGGTAAACCCGTCCCCCAGGCCCTCTATGGGGATGCCGAGCCTTTCCAGGGCCCGGTGCTCCCCAAAGCGGGCCCCCTGGTGCTTGAGGAACTGGAAGACCCGCACCCTTAGCCCCCGGCCGTGGGCCCTTAGGGCCAGGCCGAAGGCGGCGGTGCTCTTCCCCTTGCCGTCCCCGGTGTAGACGATGACGAGGCCCCGCCTCTCCCCCTTGGGCCTTTCGTAGGGCCTCACCCGCCTAGGGCTTTCCATAGGGCATAGCCTAACAGGCCGAAGAGCTCGGATAGGGCGATCATGGCCCCCAGCACGTCCCCCGTGAGCCCCCCAAGGCGGGAAAGGGCGAGCCGGGCCACGGCGAAGGCGGCGAGGAAGGCCAGAAGTGCGGGAAGGGGAAAGAGGAGGGGAAGGGGCAGGGCGAGGAGGAGGGGGGGAAGGAGGGGCCCGCCCTGCACCAGGGCCGCCATCCCCTCCCGGGCCAGGGGGTAGAGGCGGAGGAAGGGGAGGACGAGGAAGCGGGTAAAGCCCGGGAGCAGGAGGAGGAAAAGGGGCTCTGGGGAGAGGGCCAGGGCCTGCCACTTGAGGAGGAGGTAAAGCCCCCCCACCCCAAAGGCAAAGGCCCCCAGGTGGGGGTCCTTCAGGATAGCGAGGCGCCTCTCCCTGGGCTTGGCCCCAAGGAGGGCATCCGCCGTGTCCAGGAGGCCATCCAGGTGGAGGAAGCCGGTAAGGCCCAGCCAAAGGGCGAGGAGAAGCCCCCCGAGGAGCCCCGGGGGCAGGGGGAGGAGGGAGGCCAGGGCCAGGAGGCCCCCCAGGAGGTAGCCCACCAGGGGGAAGAGGGCCGCTCCCCGCCTCAGGTCCTCCGGGGAGAAGGCCCCTGGCACGGGAAAGGCGGTGAGGAGGGCGAGGGCGGCGAGGAAGGGGCGCAAGGCCTACTTGAGGCGCACGGCGGCGCCGCTTGCCGCCACCATGAGCATGGAGTTGCCGCTCCCCAGGACCTCGAGGACCATGGCCCCATTCTACCCCTCGCAGGCCCTGCACCCCAGGAGGAGGTCCCGGCTGTAGGCCTGGGCCACGCTCTGGCTCCACTGGTAGTAGAGGGACTTGAGGCCCAGGCGCCAGGCCTCCAGGTAGAGCTGGTTCACGTCCTTGAGGGGGGCCTCGGGGTGGATGAGGAGGTTCAGGGACTGGCCCTGGTCAATATAGCGCTGCCGGGCCGCCGCCTGGCGCAAGAGCTCCAGCTGGGAAACCTCGGCGAAGGTCTTGAAGACCGCCTTCTCCTCGTCCGTCAGGAAGTCCAGGTGCTGCACAGACCCGTTCCTCTCCAGGATGCTCCGCCAGACCCGCTCCTCGTCCTTGCCCTTCTGGCGGAGGAGCTCCTCCAGGAAGGGGTTCTTGAAGGGCACCTTGGCCTTCTGCAGGTCCTTGAGGTAGTAGTTGCTGGTGAAGGGCTCAATGGAGGGGGAAACCTGGCCCAGGATGAAGGAGCTGGACTTGGTGGGGGCGATGGCCAGGAGGGTGGCGTTCCGCCTTTCCTTAAGCTCCCCCACCCCCGCGAGCTCGTCCCCGGGGTGGCGCCGCCTAAGCCAGCGGGAGGCCTCCTCCGCCCGCTCCCGGATGGTCTTGAAGATCTCCAGGTTGAGGAGGTGGGCCTCGAGGCTCTCTAGGGGAACCATCTGGGACTGGAGGTAGCTGTACCACCCCAGGACCCCAAGCCCGATGGCCCGGTAGCGGCGGGCGAAGCGCACCGCCCGCTCCAGGTAGGGGATGCCCTCCGCCTTCTCTATGAAGTCGTCCAGGACGGAGTCCAGGAAGATCACCAGGGTCTCCACCGCATCCGTGTCCTTCCACTCCTCGTAGTGGAGGAGGTTGAGGGAGGAAAGACAGCACACAAAGCTCTCCTCGGGGGAGGAGGGGAGCATGATCTCCGTGCAGAGGTTGCTAGCCCAGATGCGCAGGCCTAGCTCCCGGAAGACCTGGGGCATGCCCCGGTGGGCGGCGTCCCGGAAGAAGAGGTAGGGGATCCCCGCCTCAAAGCGGGACTTGAGGATCTTGGCCCAGACCTCCCGCTTCCTCCCATCCCCCGCCACCATGGCCTCCATCCAACGGTCGGGGATGGACACCCCCCAGAAGAGGGACTGGACCTCGCTCCCCTCCCGCTGGATGCGGAACCACTCCTCCAGGTCCGGGTGCTCCACGTCCAGGTAGGCGGCGCACTGGCCCCTGCGGGTGGAGCCCTGGTTGAAGACCTCGATGACCCGGTCAAAGAGGCCGGCGAAGGCGTAGGAGCCGTTGCTCTCCCCGTTGTCCCGGATGGGGGCCCCCCGGGGGCGCAGGGCCCCCAGGTAGACGGAGGTCCCGCCCCCCTGCTTGCTCATCATCCCCACCTCGGCCACCGCCCGGAGGATGGAGGCGGTGTCGTCCTCCACGTAGGTCCCGTAGCAGGAGATGGGAAGGCCCCGCCGGAGGCCGTAGTTGGCCCAGACCGGGGTGGAGAGGGAGTAGTACCCCCGGGCCATGTACCTCTGGAACTTCTCGGAGAAACCAGGGATACCCGTGAGGGCCTCGGCCCGGTCCCCGATCTCCTTCACCCGGGCCTCCACCGTGACCCCGGGGAGGAGGTAACCCCGGGCCATGTAGACCCGGGTGTGCTCGTTGGCCCAGTACCAGGGTTCGTACCCTTTGCGCAAGGTAGCTTTCATGGATTCCTCCTAGAAGAGCTCTTCGGGATCAAAGGCCTTCACCCTCCTGGCGTAGGCCACACTGCGCTTGTTGAAGAAGTCCACGTCTTTGTCCGAAAGAAGTTCCAGGGCAAACCACTCCACGTCCCGCAGGAGGTCCTGGCGCACCCGGAAGGGCGGGGGAAGCCCGTGGAGGGCCAGAACCTGGTTGTACCGGTCCTTGACGAACTCCAAAACCTCCTCCCCCCGAACCCAAGGCACATCCCCCCTGGCGAAGATCCAGTCCAAAAGGGCCTCTTCGGCGCGAAAAAGCCCTTCTGCTGCCCGGAGGGCCTCCTCGGCAAACCCCTCCCCGAAGACCTCGGGCCGCTCCTCCTTGAGGAGGCGGAGGAGCTCTACCCCGAAAAGCCCGTGGATGTTCTCCTCTTTGCTGGTGGCCTCCACCGCGTTGGCGATGCCCTTGAAGCGGTTGCCGCGGCGGTTTAGGGCCATAAGGGCGTAGAACTGGGAGAAGAGGGAGATGTGCTCCACGAAGGCGGAGAAGAGGAGGAGGGAAAGGGCGTACTCCCCTAGGGAGGCGTTCCTGGAACGGGCCAGGACCCCCTCCAGGGCCCCCGCCCGTTCCCTTAGGGGAGGAGCCTCTTCCAGGTACCGGCTGAACAGATCCCCCAGGCCCAGGAGGTCCAAGAGGTGGGCGTAGGCGTTGGCGTGGCGCACCTCGCTCTCGGCGAAGGTCATGCCCACCTCGGCCACCTCGGGCTTGGGGAAGCGCTCGTACAGGCGGGCCCAGAAGAGCTTCACAGAGAGCTCCACCTGGGCGATGGCGAGGAGGGAGCGCTCCACCAGGCCCCGCACCGGGGGATCGGAGAGGGCGTAGTCCTGGACATCGGCGCTGTAGCTGAACTCGGTGTGGACCCAGTAGCTGTGGCGGATGGCGTCCCGGAAGCGCAGAAGCCCCGGGTACTCGTAAGGGCGGTAGGCCCGCCTAGGCTCCGTGAGCATCCCCCACCTCCAGGGGCGGCACCGGGGCAGGTCTTCCCGCCTCGTCCAGGGCTACGAGGACGAAACCCCCCTTGGCCGCCAAATAGGAAGCCTCCCTCTCGGAGACCGGCTCCACCCACATCTCCACCTCCACCCGCATGGAGGTGCGCCCCACCCCCACCACCCGGGCCACCAGCTCCACGATGGAGCCTAGGGGGACAGGGCGCTTGAAGTCCACTGCGTCCGCGTGCACCGTCACCACCTTCCTCTTGGCGTGGCGGGTAGCGGCCACGAAGGCCGCCTGGTCCATCCAGGCCAGGACCGTGCCGCCGAAGAGCGTTCCGTAGTGGTTGGTCTCCCCAGGGAATACGGGGTAGACCATGCGCGTTTCCCGCACACAAACCTCCTTAAGGGGCAAAGCGCCTCTCCTAAGCCAAAGGCCGAAGGCCTAACGCCGCTTGTTGGGGAAGCTTGGTCCTAAGGTCCCACAGGCATCACCACCTTCACCCTTGCCTCGAGGGCTACGGGGCAGGACCGCGAGGCGGGTACTCGGGCTTCCGGCCTGGGGCCGGTTACCGTTGCGGGACAGCGCCGGACTCTCACCGGACTTCCCCCGCCGCCAGAGGCGTCCAGGCCTGTCGGCCTGGCCCCGCGGCCAGGACACCCCAGGTCTTGGGCGTCCTGGGGGTGAGGCTACAACCCCTTGGGGCCACCTGTCAACGCCCCCCCTCCCCCCCGCCAACCTAGTGCCTGGGCTGGGGAAGCGGACCGGCAAAACCCCCAGGGCCCCCAGGTGGCCCCAGGCAGGGATGGGGGGCTTGGTCCTCCGCGAAAGTGGGACTAGTTATCCCTCTCAATCTTGTAAAATCCGACCGGGATACTTGACATTTTTGCCCCCCTGCCCTACCCTGGGGTCCAGGAGGTGAGGGGTGTTCGTGACCATGAACCGCATCCCCGTCAGGCCGGAGTACCGGGAGAGCTTTGAGGAGGCCTTCCGCCAAAGGGCCCGCCTGGTGGACCAGGCGCCGGGGTTCCTGCGCAACCTGGTCCTTAGGCCCAAGGACCCCGGGGACCCCTACATCGTCCTGACCTTCTGGGAGAGCGAGGCCGCCTTCCTGGCCTGGACCCAAAGCCCCGCCTTCCGCGAGGGGCACGCCAGGGGCACCCTCCCCAAGGAGGCCTTCCTCGGGCCCAGCCGGCTGGAGGCTTTCACCGCCATTCTGGACTCGGAGGTGCAGGATGCCTAAGCCACCCCCGGAGGCGCCCCCCGCCTGGGCCCTCCTCAGGGAAGCCCGGGAGCGCATCTACACCCTTCCCCCGGACTTCCCTGGCTTCCGGGCCAGGCTGGCCTTCCACTGGCAGGGTATCTGGCAGTGGGGCGAGGTGGCGGCTTGGGGCTTCGCCCCAGAGGTGCACCTCACGGCCAACGCCAAATCCTTGGCTGAGAGGGAACTGGCTTCCCTCTTGGGCCACCGTCGCCCCATCCCCTTTGACCAGGGGGAGGGAAGGTGGCCCATGCGGCTTGTGGAGGAGGGGCCCTTGGGGGCGCGGATCGCCCTGGAGGATCCCTTCCGTTCGCAGCTTTGGGTTAGGAATGGGCGCATCGCCCTCATCCAGCGGCACCTGGATGGGGAGATCCTCCGCATCCACCTGCTCTCTTGGAGAGAAACCGATGACGGGCGGCTTCTGCCCCACCGCTTCCTCCGCGTCCACCAAGACCTCCGGGGACGGGTTTGCCGGGTGGGAGTTTACCGGGACGAGTACGCCTTGGTGGGCCCCTACTGGCTGCCCAGGGAGCGGGAGGTGGTGGCGGAGGGGGAAGGCCTAGACAGCCTAGTCCTGCGTATGGAGGAAATGGAGGTGCGAGGATGAAGCGCAAGGCTTTCGGACTTTTGGCGGCCTTGGCCACCTTGGCCTGGGCCCAACCCTACCGGGTGGTGGACGCCACGGGCAGGGAGGTGGTGGTGCCTTCCACGCAGCGCATCGTCAGTCTGGACGGCATCACCACGGAGATCCTCTTCGCCGTGGGGGTTGGGGACCAGGTGGTGGGGCGGGACGACTCCAGCTACTACCCCCCGGAGGTGCTCCAGCGGCCCAGTGTGGGCTACCAGTTCCGCCTTTCCGCCGAAGGGATCCTCTCCTTACGACCCACCTTAGTCATCGGCCGGGAGGACGTCCGACCACCCCAGGTGGTGGAGCAACTCAGGGCTACGGGGGTGAGCGTGGTCCTGGTTCCCACCGAGCCCACCGTCCAGGGGGCCAAGGCCAAGATCCGCGTGGTGGCCCAGGCCGTGGGCCGGGGAACCCGGGGGGAGGAGCTCGTGCGGAGGTTGGAGCGGGACCTCCTAGCCCTCGAGGCCTTCAAGGCCCAGCAGGCCCCCAAGGGCAAGTTGCGAGCCCTTTTCCTCTACATGCGGGGTCCCCAGACGCTCTTCGTATGCGGGGAGGGGGCTACGCCCGTGGGCATGATGATCCTAGCAGGCTTGGAAAACGCGGCCAAGGGAATCCGGGAGTGCCGGCCTATGACCCCAGAAAGCGTGGTGGCGGCGAGGCCAGACGTCATCGTCACCTTCAAGAAGGGCCTGGATTCCGTTGGGGGCCTTTCGGGTCTCCTTCGCCTCCCTGGGATCGCGCAAACCCCTGCAGGGCAGAGAGGGAAGGTGGTGGCCATGGACGACCTCTACCTGGGCTCCTTCGGCCCCAGGGCAGGCAAGGCGGCCCTAGACCTGTTCCGGGCCGCTTACCTTCAGGAGGGATTTGTGGAGGTGGCACCGTGAGGTCCTACCTCAAAGGCATCCTCTTGCCCTTCCTCTTGGGCAAGCCTGCGCCCGAGGGGCTAGAAGCCGTCTTCAAGGCAATCCAATGACCTCAGCTACCGTACCCCACCACCTTCAGCGTTACCGCAAGGCCCTTTTCTTCTTGGCCTTGCTCCTGCCCTTGGCCTTGCTCCTCGGCCTAGCCCTGGGCGCCTATCCCCTTCCCCCCTTGGCCATCCCCCAGATCCTCCTCCGCGGGGAGGGGGTGGAGTACCAAGTCCTCACGGTCCTCCGCCTACCAAGGGTCCTGGGAGCAGCCCTGGTGGGGGGCCTGCTGGCCCTCGCCGGGGCGGTGCTCCAGGGACTCTTCCGCAACCCCCTAGTGGACCCCGGCCTCATCGGGGTTACCTCCGGAGCCGCTCTGGGGGCGGCTATCTTTATCGTTCTCCTCCCCGGTGCCGGCCCCTTGGAGGTCTACGCCCTCCCCCTCTTTGCCTTCTTGGGGGGGCTTCTGGCCACCCAGGTCCTGTGGCGGATCGCGCGCACACCCCTGGGCACGCAGGTGCTCGTCCTACTCCTTTCGGGCATCGCCCTTAACGCCCTGGTGGGGGCGGCCATCGGCCTCCTCACCTTCCTGGCCACAGAGGAGCAGCTCCGGAGCCTCACCTTCTGGACCCTCGGGGGGTTCTCCGCCGTCACCTGGGCAGTCCTACTCTCAGGCCTCCCCCTGGCCTTCCTAGCCCTGGGCCTCCTCCTCCCCCTGGCCCGTTCCCTCAACGCTCTGGCCCTTGGGGAACGGGAGGCCTTCCACCTGGGGACGGAGCTAGAGACCTTCAAGCGGCGGGCCGTGGCCGGGGCGGCCCTGGGGGTGGGTGTGGCGGTGGCCTTGGCGGGGGGTGTGGGGTTTATCGGCCTGGTGGCCCCCCACCTCTTCCGCCTCCTGGCGGGGCCGGACCACCGCTACCTCCTGCCGGGGGCCGCCCTCCTGGGGGCTACCTTGGCCGTCCTCGCCGACCTCTTGGCCAGAACCGTGGCAGCCCCTGCGGAGGTACCCGTAGGCGTGGTGACAGCCCTCCTGGGCGGTCCCTTTTTTCTCTACCTGGTCCTGCGGTACAAGCGGGAGGTGTACCGTGCTTGAGGCCCAAGGCGTCGGCTATCTGGCCGGGGGGCGCTGGATCCTGAGGAGAGTGGACCTGGCCCTGGGGGAGGGCGAGTTTTTGGCGGTCCTGGGGCCCAACGGCAGCGGCAAGACCACCCTGCTCCGCATCCTGGCAGGGGAGCTGGCCCCCAGCGAGGGGGAGGTGCGCCTCTTCGGGAAACCCCTCCCTGCCTATACCCCTGAGGCCCTAGCCCGCAGACGGGCCGTCCTTTCGCAAAGCCGCCAGCTGAGCTTTCCCTTCACCGCCTACGAGGTGGCCTTCCTGGGCCGGCTCCCCCACATCCGGGGGAGGGAGACCCCGGAGGACCACCGGAAGACCCTCGAGGCCCTGGAGCAGGCTCAGGCCCGTGGCCTCGGCGAGCGCCTCTTCCCAAGCCTATCTGGAGGAGAGGCCATGCGGGTGGAGGCCGCCCGGCTCCTCAGCCAGGAACCCCGGCTCCTCCTCTTGGACGAGCCCACCAACCACCTGGACCCGCGGTATGCCCTAGAGCTCCTCCTCCTCTTCCGGGCCCTGACCCTGGAGGGCAAGGGGGTGGTGGCCGTACTGCACGACCTGAACCTGGCCGGCCTCTTTGCAGACCGTGTGCTCCTCCTGGAAGGGGGGACGGCGCGGGCCTTCGGACCGCCGGAAGCGGTCCTGAGACCCGAGGTCCTGGAACCCGTCTACGGGGTGGCCTTTACCGCCGCGGCCCGGGGGGAGGGACCGCCCTTGCTCTTCCCCACGCCCAAGGCCCCCCGGTCGGCGTCCTCCCCTAAGGGCCTGCCCCTGGGGCCAACCCCTCCCCCGCCCCAGACCCCCGAAAGCGAGGGACGCGGGCGCTGAACCGGGCATCCGCAGCCCTCCTTCTCCCAGCTAGCCGGGGGAGGGGGCAAAACGGGTAGGAGATCCGTGCGGACGCCCACGAGAAGGGGGTTTCAGGCGAGGGGACCTGGGGCCTAGGCCATGGGGGCTTTCGCCTTCCTGGGCCAGAGTAGGAATTCCAGCCTAGGCTAGGAGCCCCTCCTTTCCAACATCCTCCCACCGGAGGGGTCTACTCTGGGGGCGCCTCGGGCGCACGGCCAGTTTGGGGTTCAAGGTGGAAAGCCCGGGCAGGAGCTCTTCCGCTTGGGCCATTTCGCCCGGCGGGCCAGGGCCACCGGGCCTACCCAGGGTGAATCCGCTGCGGGCCGAGGAGCGTATGGTAGCTTAGGGGCGATGGACTCCCGTAGCCCCACCGAGGCCCTCTCCGATGAGGCCCTTCTGGCCTTGGTGGCCCGCGGCGACGAGGAGGCCTTCCGCACCCTGTTCCGCCGCTACGCGGGGAGCTTCCTGGCCCTGGCCCGGCGGATGGGTCTGGATGGGGCGGCAGGGGAGGATGTGGTGCAAGAAGCCATGGTACGGGTCTGGGAAAAGGCCAAGGAGTTTGATCCCAGGCGGGGAAGCGCCCGGGCTTTTCTCCTCACCTTGGGCCACCGCGCCGCGGTGGACGAGGTGCGCCGCCGGGCGGCGCGCCCCAAGCCCCTGGAACCAGACCCCGAGGAGGAGGGGTTTGACCTCCCGGGTCCGGGCCTGGACGAGGAGGGACACCTGGACCGGTCCCGGCTGGGATCGGCCCTGAAATTCCTTTCCCCGGAGGAGCGGCGGGTGGTCCAGGTCCTCTACTACCAAGGCCACACCCACCAGGAGGCGGCCAGGCTCCTTGGGGTTCCCCTGGGCACCCTGAAGACCTGGGCCAGGAGGGCGCTCCTGAAGCTTAAGGAGGTGCTCCGTGAGCCTTGAGGAGGCCCGGGAGCTCCTGCCCCTCTACGCCCTGGGCGCCCTATCCCCGGAGGAGCGGGCCCGGGTGGAGGAGGCCTTGAGGCGCTACCCGGAGCTCTGGCCCGAGGCCAAGGCCCTCCTCGAGGCCGCGGCCAGCCTGGCCCAGGACCTGCCGCCGGAGCCCGTGCCCCCAGGCCTAGAGGAGAGGGTCCTCCGCCGCGTGCGCCGCCCCAGGGCCTGGCCACTCCTCCTGCGGGCGGCCGCCGTCCTGGCCTTCTTGGCCCTGGGCTACGGCGCCTACTTTGGCCTCTCCTGGACCCTGGCCCTGAGGGAGGCCTCCACCCAGGTCCTGGGGCTGGTGAGCCCTGAGGGGGCCCCCGCGGGCCGGGCCGTCATCCTAGGGGACGGAAGGGCCCTGGTGGTCCTGAAGGCCCCCCGGCCCTCCGGCCGGGTCTACCAGGCCTGGGGACTGGGGGAGGGGGCTCCCATTCCCCTCTCCACCTTCCGCCTGCCCCTTAAGACCCTGCGTCTGCCTCCGGAGGCCAGGGCCCTCGCCGTCTCCCTGGAACCCCCCGGGGGAAGCCCGAGCCCCACGGAGATCATTGGCCTGCCCAAGCCCTAGGGGACATCCCCCCCTTGGGCCCAGGCCACCACCGCCTCTAAGGGGAGCCGGTCAGCCCCATTCCGCCCGTAGTGGGCCCTGGCGATGCGTAGGTCCTCGCCGATGAGGAACTCCGCGGGCATGCGCAGGAGCTCCCCGTCCGTGGACCCGTGGGGGATGCCCAGGCGGAGCCCCTCCAGATAGTAGGGGATGGCCCGGGGGTCCAGAAGGCCCAGGAGGGAGTTGCGGGTCCGGTAAAGGGCGTGGACCCGGTCCTCGGGGTCGGCCAGGATGGGGAAGGGGGGGTTCTGCCGCCCCACCCGGCCCAGGAGGGTCGCCCGTGGGGAGCCGAAGACCCCCACCACCTCCACCCCCAGGGCCTTGAGCCTGGGGTAGGCGGCCTTTAGCTCTTGGACCCGGCGGTTGCAGAAGGGGCACCCCCCGTGGCGGAAAAAGGCGAGAAGGGTCTTCCCACCCCGCCTCTCTCCTAGGCTGAAGCGCCGCCCGTCCAGGGCGACCAAGGTGAACTGGGGGGCGGGGTCCCCGGGGAGGAGGGCGGGACCGGGGTCGTGGGCCACCTCCACGAGGCCCAGGGCCTCCAGAACCCTCAGGCGCAGCACGAAGGCCCGCCAGGGGTAAAGCCCCTGGCTGGCGGCCAGGGCCAAGGGGGCTCCCCCAGCGAGGAGGCCCAGGAGGCGGAGGTCCTGGGCCTCTAGAGCCAGAAGCCTGGGGCCCGCCTCCCCAAGGTCCTGGGGGACGCGGAAACGGGCCAAGGGGTCCAGAGGGGGCCCTGGGGGATGGGCCTCCCCTTCCGCCTCCTCCAGGAGGGCCTCCACGGGAGGCCCCTCCGCGGGCAGCCCCTTCCCCTGGAAGCGGAAGGCTGCCTCCCGGTCCAGAAGGGGGCTTAGGGCGACCACGAAGCGGAGCCTCTGGACCCGAGGGCCCTCGGGGAGGGCGGCGGGTCGCAAGCCCGTGGCCAAAACCCTCCTCCAGGCGGCGATCCTCTGGGGGGAAAGACCCAGGGCCTCGAGGGCCAAGGCAATCCGGGGGGCTAGGGGGCCGCCCAGAGCCACCAGCCGGCCTTGGGCTAGGTCCAGGCTGAGGCCGAGGCCGGGGGCGAAGACCAAGGTGAGGCGGCCCGTGTGCCCGTGGCGGGCCAGGAACCCCAGGAGGTCCCTGGGGGTGGCGCCTGTCGTCCAAGGGGGAGTGGTCAACGTGGGCATCCTGCCCCTCCTTACGGCCGGGGCGGGGGATGCGGATGCCCACATCCAAAGCTCCCCCAGTGGCCGTAGGGAGGGGTGGAGGGACGGCAAGGGCCCTCCAAAGGAGGGAAGTATGGAGAAGCTGGAGCGCAACCTGGCGCGCAGGCAGTTCGTGAAGGTCTTGACGGCCGTGGGCCTCTCCTCGGCCTTCGCCGGGCACCTGGTGGGGCGGGCCCTGGCCCAGGCCGGGCGGGGCCCCTCGGACCTGGACATCCTGCAGCTGGCCCTCACCGCGGAGTACCTGGCCGCCGACGCCTACGCCCGCAGCCGCTTCGGGGGGTTTGAGGGCCTGGTGAAGGACTACCTGGAGGCTGCCCAGGAGCAGGAGGAGGCCCACGTGAAGGCCCTGCGGGACACCATCACCTCCTTGGGCGCAAGGCCCGTGGAGCGGCCCAACTTCACCTACCCCGTGGAGTTCCTGCCCCGGAACCAGCTGGCCATCCTCCGCCTCCTCAACGCCCTGGAGGACGCCTTCGTGGGGGCCTACCTGGGGGCCCTCCCCCTCATCGGCAACAAGGAGATCCTAAAGGCCGCCGGGGCCATCCTGGGCAACGAGGCGGCCCACCGGGCCACGGTGCGGGCCTCCCGCATCCTCCTCGGGGACAGGGAGCTCCCCGGACCCCGCTCCCCCGCGGACCGGGCCTTTGAGGTGGCCATCACCCCTGAGGAGGCCCAGCGGGCGGTGGGGGGCTTCATCCGGAGGTAGGCGTGCGGCGGCGGCAGTTCCTGGCCTTGGCCGCCCTGGCCCTGCCTGCCCTAACCCGTTCGCAGGCGCAGGCAACCCCGGCGGTGGTCCGCTCCGTGGTCCTTACCGGGAAGGAGGTGGTGCCAAACCCTACCCCGAGCCCCGCTGTGGCCGTGGTGAGCCTCAGGGTGGAGGGCCGGGTCCTGGACATCCTCGGGGCGGTGGCCAACCTCCAGGGCCCCTTCCGGGACTACCGCCTGGACCCCGTGGACGACCCCGCCCTGAACGCCCGCCTCACCAGCGCCGTCCACCTCCACCGGGGGCCCAGGGGGGCGAACGGCCCGCTCCTCCAGGCCCTCAGGGTGGAGCCCGGGCCCGATGGGCGGAGCGCGGCCTTCCGGGACCGGATTGAGCTTGGCCTCGAGGACCTAGCCCGCCTGCGCCGGGGGGAGCTCTACTTTGACATCCATACCACCGCCTTCCGGGGGGGCGAGGTCCGGGGGCAGATCCTGATCTAGGTCCGAGGCCATGAGGGGGCAGGGGCAACCCTGCCCCCCTTGCCGCATCCAACTGTCACAACGGGGCCGCCCCCCTCATCACCGACAAGCAGAACGTCCTGGCCCCCGCGGCGGGCATCCTGGCGGCCGAGGCCTACCACGCGGGCGCGGTCCGCCAGTACTTGAGCACGATCCGCAACCAGCCTGTACCCGGCACCGGCCTCACGGTGGAAGCCCTGGCCAACGCCATCGCCAACGCGCGGAATACCCTGGCAGGAGGCGGGGATGAGCCCCTTACCAAGATGGGCACGCCCAACATCGTCCCGGCCGACCCAAACGGCGTGGTCTTCAGCCGCACCACGGATGGGGTTCTGAAGATCGTCTACCTGAACCCAAAGAAGCAACCCGGTGGCTTCTTCCCGCAGGGCCTGAACGGCCAGATCAGGTAACCCTCAGGCCCCCCGGCCGGGGGGCCTGTTATACCCTTTCTTCCTGGTTCCTTCGTTCTACCAGCTCAGAAAAGCCTCCTGGACACCTTCTGCCGGGGCCCCCATGCTGGCTTAGGCCAGCATGGGGTGGTACTATAATGCTCCTATGGGAGAAACCGAGCGGGAGATCGTGGCGGAGCTGGGCCTCGGCCTTGTGCCCAACGCTTTCGCCTGGGCTAGTGAGGTTCCCGAGGTCCAGACCGCTCTCTGGAAGGCCTTCCGGCACGTGATCCTCCGGGGGACCCTGCCCCGGACCGTCAAGGAGATGATGGGGGTGGTGGCCTCAAAGCGGGTGGGCTCCGAGTACGCGGCCCGGGTTCACCTGCACGCCCTCATGCTCCAGGGGGTGGAGGAGCCCCTCCTGCGGGCGCTGGAGCGGGGGGAGGTCCCAGAGGGCCTTCCCCCCAAGGTAGCGGGCCTCCTCCACTTCGCCCACAGCGCAGCCCCCCACCCCCACGACCCAGCCCTACTGGCTCCTCTTCGGGAGGCAGGCCTCACGGAGGCCGAGGTCAAGGAGGCCGTGGCCACCCTGGGCCTTTTCCGGATGGTGAACGCCTGGACCGACCTCCTGACCATCCCAGTGGATGCGGTGTGAACGTAGAGGCCCTACTCCTCCGCCTGCTCCTCCTGCACGAGGTGACCAGCCGGTTTCCCGAAGCAGGGTTCACCGAGGTGCTGCGGCGAGCGGAGGAGGGTGTGGGCTGGATCTTCCCCGGCGCCAGGCTCCGGGTGCTCTCCCAAGAGGAAGGCAGGGGCCAGCCGGAGCGAGGCCTGGCGCGTTTGGCGGGAAAGGTGGGCTATGGGGCCTACTTCCCTGGCCCCCCGAACCCTTTCTACCTTTTCCTGGACTACCCCCAGGTAGAGGAGGTTCAGGAGTTGCGCCTGGCAGCCCTCTTCCTGGACCACCTCCTTGCCGCCCTGAAGGGGGCTGGATACCGGGATGAGCTGGAGCGGCAAGCCCGTACGGACTGGCTCACAGGCCTGGCCAACCGTAGGGCCCTGGAGCGCGTCCTAAGGAGAGGCCTCCCCCTAGGGACAGCCTTCCTCCTCATGGACCTGGACGGCCTAAAAGCGGTCAACGACCAGGAAGGACACCTGGCAGGGGATGCTCTCCTCAAGTCCTTCGCCTCCCTCCTCCAGGGGCTGGCCCAAACCCACGGGGGGAAGGCCTTCCGCCTAGGGGGGGACGAGTTCGCCCTCATCCTCCCCAGGGAAGCCCTCAAAGAGGCCCTCGAGACCCTCCAGGCGTTTCCCGTAAGCGTGGGGACAGCCCTCCCCGAAGAGGCCCAGGGAGAAGCCCTTCTGGACCTGGCCGACCAGAGGATGTACCGAGAGAAGCGTCGCAGAAAGGGACTGTCCCCCGAGGCTTCCCAAGTATCCTTCTAGGGGGCCCGAGGTCTCGCAGCATCCGGTCCTAGACTCTAGCCAAAGGGAAAACTCCCTCCCCCCTTATGAGCTGGGGGAGAAATGGGGAAGCGGGTTGAACCCCACTCGAGGCCGACTAGCCAGGGGACCGGGGCATCGGGAAGACGCTTCAAGTGGGGCGTTTACGCCGCAGAGCTTCGGGATGGGCCCTTGAGGGTAAGGGTTGGCCTCACCTCATGGGGGATTGACATGATAATGCATTTTCAATACTATTTTGCCCGGAGGTGCGCGGATGCGAAGCGCGACAACGCTTCTCTTGATAGCCCTGTTGGGAGCAGGCTTGGCCCACAGGGCTGTCCCTGAGGTGAAGGAGGCCTACCAGGCCGAGGCGCGGCTCTTCGCCCTGGACAACCGCCCGGGCCATAGCCGCCTCCTGGCCCTGGACCTACCCGGGGGCAAGGCGGTGGCCGAGCTTAGCCTCCCCCCCATGGGGATGAGCCTGGTGGCCACCCCCTCGGGCCGGTACCTCCTGGTCTCCCGGGGGCGGGACACGGACCGGCAGTGGCTCACCGCCGTCTGGACGGGAAAGGAGGAGGGGCGGTGGAGCCGGCCCGTGATCGCCAAAAGCCTTCTCCTGGGCCGGGGGTGGAACATCGGCCACGGGCAGGAGGCCTACACCCACGGGGGGCGGCTTCTGGCCTTCGCCGAGCGGGATGCCGTGGCCTTCCTCTTCCCTGAGGAAAGCCTAGCCCCCGAGGCCGCCTTCCAGGCGGAAAGGCTACGGCTTCCCAACCCCGACCACTACCACGTGGTGGAGGCCCCGGAGGGGGTCTACCTCACCCTCCTGGGCCGGGGGCAGGTGGTCCTCTACCCCCAGGGCCTCGGGGGGGAGGAGGGGGGCGCTTCCCCTGCCCCATTGAGCACGGGGAGGCCTTCCACAAGGAGACCGGCCGGAGCTTCTTCGCCTGCGCCCGGGATGTCCTGGTTCTGGAAAGAGGCCAGGAGCGGGCCCGCCTGGCCTACCCCGTGGCCGGGGAGCGGATCGGGGCCTTCCTGGAGGGGGAAGGGGCCTTCTTCGGCTACTCGGACGGGGTGAAGCACCTCCAGCGCCTGGACCCTGAGGCCCTGAGCCTCACCCCCATCCCCTTGGGAGGGGTCTTCCTCAGGGGGAAGTCGGACGGGAAGCGGCTTTACGTCCTCCTCAGTGACGGCAGGCTCCAGGTGCGGGAGGCCCGGGAGGGAGGGCTCCTCAGGGA
This sequence comes from Thermus sediminis, assembly GCF_003426945.1. Classification (NCBI taxonomy): domain Bacteria; kingdom Thermotogati; phylum Deinococcota; class Deinococci; order Thermales; family Thermaceae; genus Thermus; species Thermus sediminis. The sequence continues at coordinate 1,898,640 of NZ_QURO01000004.1, read as the reverse complement.
GGTCCGGGTGGCTCCGAGGCCCTTCCCAGAGGCCGATGAGGACACGGGCGGGGCCATCTACCCCGACCTGGCCCCCTGGCCCGAGAAGAGGCTCGTCTATGTGAGCCTTCCCCACCTGGGCCTGGTGGCCGAGGTGGACGGGGAGCGGGGGCGGGTCCTCCGCTACCTGCGCACGGGGGGTAGCCCCACCCGCCTGGTCCTGGTGCGGCCATGAACCCCATGCCCGTGGTCATGTACCTGATGGGCCTCGAGGCGGAACACGGCCTCCTCACCGCCCTGGGCTTCGCCAAGAGGCCCCACCCCGAGGGGATAGGCTCTAGCCTCTACCTCCGGGAGGAGACCCTCCTCCACTCCACCGGCCTCTGGTACCGGGGGGTCCTCTACCTGAGGCCCAAGGAGCGCTTCTACCGGGCCCCCATCCCCCCTTACCCCCCGGCGGTCCACCCCGAGGCCGAGCCCCTGGACTTCCGGGAGGGGCTTCGGCACTTCCTCCCCTTCCTCAAGGAATACGAGGCCGCCGTGATCCGGCTCCGGGGAGAGGGGCGGGGGCGGTACCTCAGGCGGCTTCCCCCCGGGGCCAAGCGGCACCTCAAGGACTGGAAGGCCCTCCTGGGAGGGCCCCATATAGGAGGTTAGGCGTGCGGAAGTTCTCTAGTTTGGTCCTTTTCCTCGGCCTGGCCTTGGCCCAGGGCCTAGCCCTGGCCCAGGCCCCGGTGGTGGCCACCACCCCGGTCCTGGCCAGCATCGCAGGGGAGGTGGCGGGAGGGCGGTTCCGGGTGGGGAGCGTGGTGCCCATGGGGGCGGACCCCCACGTCTTTGACCTCCGGCCCTCCACCGCCATGGAGCTCTCCCGGGCCAGGCTCCTCTTCGCCAACGGACTGGGCCTCGAGCCCTACCTGCCGAGGCTTAAGAACCTCCTCCCCCGGGGGGCCCGGGTGGTGGAGCTGGCCCCCAGGATGCCGGACCCCATCTGCGGCCTCCTGGGCCTCAGGGAGAAGGGGGTCCACCTCCACGGGGACTGCGACCCCCACATGTGGCTGGACCCCACCTACGGCGTGCGCTACGCCGAGGAGATGGCCCAGGAGCTCTCCAGGCTGGACCCCCAGGGGAGGGAGGCCTTCCTTAGGAACGTGGATTCCTTCCGCAGAAGGGCCCTCGAGGAGGACGCCAGACTCCGCGCCTGCTTGGGAGAAACGCGCCTTCGGGTGGTGGTGGCCCACCTCTCCCTCTCCTACCTGGCCCGCCGCCACGGCATGGAGATCCTGGGGGCCCTCCGGGACACCCACGGGCGGGACGAGGGGGTGCGGGCCCGCATCGCCCTCATCCGGGAGGCGGAGCTCAGGGGCGTGGACCTGGTGGTGGCCGAGCCCCAGTACGACCCCGCCCCCATGCGCCTCCTGGCCCAGGAACTGGGGGCCAGGATGGTGGTCCTGTACACGGATGTCCTGGACCGGAGGGTGCCGAGCTACCTGGAGCTCCTCCGTTGGAACCGGGAAAGGCTCTGCGAAGTGGTGAAAGGAGGTTAGGCATGTGGACGACAACGGTTAGGCAGGTTTTAGGCGTGGCGGTTTTAGGTCTAGCCCTGGCCCACAGCGGCCACGAGACCGCCCACTCCAAGCACGGGGCCCACGGCCACCATCACGATGAGGAAAAGCTCTTCACCCGCATCGCCGTGGCCGATGCCCGAAGCCCCCTGGTCCTGGTCCTGGAGGAGGAGGGGAAGGAGCTTGCCCGCTTCACCGTCCCCTCCCCCGCCGCCCTCTACCCCCTGCCCGGGGGGCAGTACGTCCTCATGGTGCACCGGGCGGGGAACGCTGTGGGCTTCCTCTGGGGCGGCCTGCGCCTGGAGGACCACGGGGACCACCAGGACGTGAAGCCCGAGAACCCCTACGTGGCCGCCACCCTGCGCACCGGCCCTAGGCCCACCCACGTCTTCGTGGACGACCGCTGGGCGGCGGTGTTCCACGATGGGGACGGCACCGTGGCCCTCTTTGACCTGAGGCGGCTGGGCTTGGACTTCACCCCCAGGCTCGTCGCCACCGGGGGCGCGGACCACGGCTCGGTGGCCGTGGTGGGGGAGAGCGTCCTGGCAGGAGGGGTAGAAGGGGGCCGCCTCGAGGTCTACACCCCGGGGGGCCAGAGGGTGCTCACCCTCCCCCAGGCCTGCCCCCGGCTTCACGGCCAGGCGGTCCTAGGGGACTGGGCGGCCTTCGGTTGCGCGGACGGGGTTCTCCTGGTCCAGCGCCAGGGCCGGGGCTTCCTGGGGCGCAAGCTCCCCAACCCGCCCGGAACCCCCGATGGGACCCGGGTGGGCACCCTCACGGCCCACCCCGCCCACCCCTTCCTCGTGGGCAACTTCGGCCAGGGCCTGGCCCTGGTCCACCCAAAGGAGGGGAGGCTCGAGGTCCTCCCCCTTCCCGCCAGGCCCTGGCGCTTCGCCTTTGACCCGGAGGGGGAGGGGCTTTACGTCCTCACCGAGGACGGCCGCCTCCACCGCCTGGACCCCGGGACCCGGAGGGTGGTCTGGAGCCTAGAGGCCGTAAGCCCCAGGGCCCAGGGCGCCCCCGCGTCCGGCCTGGCCGTAGGCCATGGGGTGGCCTACCTCACCGACCCCCAGAAGGGGGAGGTGGTCCGGGTGGACCTGAAGGAGGGGAAGGTGGGGGCCCGCCTGCAAGTTGGGGGCGCGCCCTCCGGCATCGCCCTCTTCCAGGTGGTGGGCGTGGAGCACTAAAGGGGGCGGAATGAGGGTAGCCTACATCCTCTCTAGCCCCCGGGCCGCCAGCCATAAGCTGGGCCAGATGATCCTCCCCCAGCTGGAGGCGGGGACCCACGGGGTGGAGGTGGTGGGGATCTTCTTCTTTGACGACAACACCCTGATCCTCCAGAGGGGGAACCCCATCGGCGAAAGGCTCTCCCGCCTGGCCCGGGAGAAGGGCCTCCTCCTCATGATGTGCGACCTCTGCGCCCTGGAGCGGGGCCTGGCCATGGGGGAGCCCCGGTGGTGCTCCCTGGAAGGGGAGGGCCGGAGGGAGCCCGGGACCTGCTGGGTGGCCCCCCACGTGGTGGAGGGGGTAGAAGTGGGGTGCTTCCCGGACCTCTACGCCGCCTTGGCGGGAAAGGTGGACCAGGTAATCACCCTCTAGTGCCCTAACCCCAAGGGGGCCCCGGCTCCAGGCCGGGGCCTTCCTCTAGCGCCCCGATGAGGCGGAAGAGGGCGGGCAGGGCTGGGAGCACGGCCCCCAGGCAGGTGGGGATGGCCTTGGGGTTGCCCGGCAGGTTGAGGATGAGGCTCCGCCCCCGCACCCCCGCTACCCCCCGGTAGAGGATGGCCGTGGGCGTGTCCTGGAGGCTTGCCGCCCGGATGGCCTCGGGTAGGCCGGGCATGGGCTTTTCCAGGAGGGGAAGGGTGGCTTCCGGGGTCACGTCCCTGGGGGCAGGCCCCGTGCCCCCCGTGGTCACCACGAAGCCCGAGGAGGCGGCCAGTTCCAGGATGGCCCCCTGGATAGCCTCCACCTCGTCGGGGACCAGCAGGTAGCGGAACTCCAGGCGGTAGGGGAGGGCGTCTTCCAGGTAGGCCCGCACCGCGGGTCCGGAAAGGTCCTCGTAGACCCCCTGGCTGGCCCGGTCGGAAACGGTCAGGACGCCCACCCTAAGCAAGGGTTTTCCCTTCACGTCCCACCTCCGAAGACCCACCTGGCCCCTTCCTCTAGGGCCCTGCGGTCCAGCCCCTCCCCGATGAAGACCAGGCGGTTCAGGCCGTCCCTGGCCTCGGCAAAACCCAGTTCCAGGTGGCCCAGGACCAAGTGGAAGACCAGGGGCTTGGGGGCCTCCCGGAGACGGACCACCCCCTTGCCCCGGAGGAGACGGGAGCCGTGCAGGAGGAGAACCCCTTTGAGCCAGGCCTCGAGGTCCCCCAGGGAGGCCTCCCCTGGGAGGACCAGGCTCAAGGACTCCACTCGGGCGTGGGCGTGGAGGTGGACCCCAGGGGGGAGGATGCGTAGGCTCCGGGGCGGGAAAAGGACCTCCTCCACCCCCACCCCCTCCCCCCGGACGATGGGCCGAACCTGGGCCGTGGGGTTCAAGGCCTTGAGCCGGTCCAAGGCCTCCTCCCCTCCAGGGGCCAGGTCCACCTTGGAAAGGAGGATCAGGTCGGCCAGGGCCAGCTGGGCCCCGGCCTCCGGGTAGGCGAGGTGGGCCTCGAGGTGGAGGGCATCCGCCAGGGCCACCACCCCCGCCAGCCGGTAGGCCTCCTTGACCCCCGGGGAGGCCAGGGTGGCCAGCACGGGGCCGGGGTGGGCCAGCCCGCTGGTCTCCAGCAGGAGGTGGCCGGGAGGCTCCCCCCGGGCCAGGCGGGCTAGGGCCCAGACCAGGTCCTGGGAACGCCCGCAGCACACACACCCATCCGCCAGGGGAACCACCCTTTCCCCGGGGATCAGGTCCCCGTCCAGGGGTACCTCTCCAAAATCGTTGACCAGCACCGCCATCCCGGGCCGCTCCCGGAGGAGGCGGTTCACCAGGGTGGTCTTGCCGCTTCCTAGAAAACCCGTAATCAGGGTCACGGGGACGCGCCCGTCCCTTCCCCTTTCACCTAAGGCCATGGCGGAACCTCCCCGGCCATTTGAGAAGAGGTTATCACACCTTTCCCGAGGAAACCAGGAGGGATAATGGAGGCATGCGGGTGGCGAGCCTGGTCCCCTCCGGGACCCTCATGCTCCGGGCCCTAGGGGTGGAGCCCGTGGGGGTGAGCCATAGCTGCCCTAACCCCCAGGGCCTCCCCGTGCTCACGGAAAGCCTGATCCCCGAAGGGCTCTCCCAGGAGGAGATAGACCGGAGGGTGCGGGAGGCCTACCGGCAGGGGCTTTCCCTCTACCAGGTGCGGGGGGAGGTGCTCTCCGCCCTGGCCCCCGACCTGCTGGTGACCCAGGGGGTCTGCGAGGTCTGCGCCCCCACCCCCAAGGAGGTGGGCCTGGCCTTGGACTTCCTGGCTAGGGCGCCCAGGGTGCTGGAGCTTCGGGGAAGGCGCCTGGGGGACCTCTTCCAGGACCTGGAGGCCCTGGGCCGGGCCCTGGGGAGGGAGGGCGAGGCCCTGGCCCTGGCGGAGGCCCTGAAGGGGAGGCTGGCGGCCCTCCCCCCACCCCCCTCCCCCAGGCCCCGGGTGGTCTTCCTGGAGTGGCTGGACCCCCCGTACCTGGGGGGGCACTGGGTGCCGGAGGTGGTGGCCCTGGCGGGCGGGGCCTACCTGGGCCCAGGCCCCGGGGAGGCGAGCCGGAGGGTGTCCCCAAAGGAACTCCCCGAGGCCGAGGTGGTCCTCCTGGCCTTCTGCGGCTACGGCCTGGGGGAGGCCCGGGAGGCGGTGGCCCGCCACCTGGCCCGGGGCGGGTGGCTGGGGGAGTACCTGGAGGGGAGGAGGGCCTATCTCCTGGACGCTGCCCCCTTCCAGGCCCTCACGCCCCTCACGGTGGAGGGGGTGGGCCTCCTGGCCCGGCTCCTCCGGGGGGAGGGGGGCCTGGACCCGGGAAGCGCCGCCCCTTTGGAGGTGAAGGGTGTTCGTGACCATGAACCGCATCCCCGTGCGGCCGGAGTACCGGGAGAGGTTTGAGGAGGCCTTCCGCCAAAGGGCCCGTCTGGTGGACCAGGCGCCGGGGTTCCTGCGCAACCTGGTCCTCAGGCCCAAGGACCCCGGGGACCCCTACATCGTCCTGACCTTCTGGGAGAGCGAGGCCGCCTTCCTGGCCTGGACCCAAAGCCCCGCCTTCCGCGAGGGGCACGCCAGGGGCACCCTCCCCAAGGAGGCCTTCCTCGAGCCCAGCCGGCTGGAAGCCTACGCCGTGGTCCTGGATTCGGAGGCGGGCTAAGTACCCCACAGCGGCGGGGGCCCCAAAAGGGCCTGACCCGGGCCTAGGGCCCCACCCCCGCCCTCAGGGCCCTCCCCCCCTCCTCGAGGGGGGCTGTCCCATGCCCGGCAAGCCTCAGGCTATACCGGGCTAGGCGCAGAAAGTCCAGGTCGGAGAGGCCAAACTTATTGCGAAGCCCCCTAAGGTGGTAGCGCACCTGGTACCCCTCCAGGCCCGTGGCCTGAGCGAGGGGAAAGGTTCGGAGCGTGCCCAGGGCTCCCACGGCCCTGAAGACCGCCCTTTCCCCGGGCCTCAGGCCAAGCCCCCCCCGCCCCATAAGGCCCTCCGCCAGGGTTTGGGGATCATCCCTGCGGGTAAGGAAGGTCCAGGACCTGGGGTCCCAGGCCCGGACCCCCGCCGGGGTGCGCCAGATCACCCTTTGGCCCAGCTCCATGTGTTCCAGATCCGCCAGCCTGATGCCGCTTCCCCCCATCAGGGAAACCCGGATTCCCCGCCCCTCCAGGGCGGCGAAGACCAAAGCATAAAGCTCAATCTCCTTGGTGTAGAGCACCACCTGCAAACGCACCACCTCCCTTCGCCCAAAACCAGAGCCATAGGCCGCCTTTCCGGTCTGTGCGGCGGGAGGGGCCCGGGGCGCAAAGAGGGCCGCCGGGGGCTGGGGATACCCCTTGTGAGGCGTGGGGCGGACCCACAGGACCTCCAGGGGGCTTGGGGGAGCGGGCTCCTCCAGGACCAGGGCCCCCGAGGCCACCTGGAGGCCGCAGAGGGGGGAGTGCTCGGGGGGCCTCTCCTCCCCCGAGGCCTGGCAGAGGTCGGCCCTCAGGGAGGGGTTTTGCACCTGCATGAGGTACATCTGCAGGACCACCCCGGTGGAGGCCGCCAGGGTGAGGGCCAGGTAGAGCCCCGCCAGGAGAAGCCTTTGGGGACCTTTAACCCCCATCCTTTACCTCCCTAAGGTAGCGCCGGGCAAGGGACGTTCGTACTCTCCTAAGGGGAGGAAGGCTGGCCTTGGCACCCCCGCTACCTTGAGGGTAGGCCTTGAAAGGGGCCCGCAAGGAGGTGAGGATGTACCCGGTCTGGGAAGGTTTCCTGATCCACTCGGCCATGGTGGTGGGCATCATCGCCGTGGCCCACGTGCTCTTTTCCCACGTGACCGTGGCCGCCACCTGGTTCAACTGGTGGGTGGAGCGGAAGGCCCTTGTGGAGAACAAGCCTTACCTACAGGACTACCTGAAGGCCTCCGCCCTACGGCTCCTCATGCTGGCCTACACCCTAGGGGCCATGTTCGGGGTGGGCATCTGGTTCTCCGTCACCGCCAGCAACCCCAGGAGCATCTCCACCCTCATCCACAACTTCGTCTTCTACTGGGCCGCTGAGTGGTTCTGGTTCATCATTGACGTCTTCGGCATCGCCGTCTACTACTACACCTTCGGCCGGGTAAGCCCCAAGACCCACGCCCGCATCGGGCTGATCCTGGCCCTGGCGGCCAGCGGGACCCTGGCCATCATCGTGGGCATCCTGGGCTTCAAGCTCACCCCTGGGGCCTGGCTTGAGACCGGGCTCAGCCTGGACGGCTTCTACAACCCGTCCTTCTGGCCCATGCTCCTGGCCCGCTTCGCCCTGATGTTCGCCCTGACCGCCCTCTACGCCCTCGTGGTGGCGGGTAGCCTTCCCAAGGACCACCCGGCCCGGCAGGAGGTCATGCCCCTGGCGGGCAAGGTGGGGCTTGTGGGCCTGGCCCTCGGCGTGGCCCTGGTGGTCTTCTGGTACGTGCCCAGCCTGCACGAGCACGCCAAGACCATGCTCCGCCTCCCCCAGGCCATCCAGCCCGTCTTCTACATCAAGATGGCGGTGGGGGTGATCGCCACAGGCCTGGTTCTCCTCCTAGCCCTCCTGGCCCCCAGGAGGGTGGGCGCCCCCTTGGGCTATCTGGCCCTCGCCCTGGCCTTCCTGGGGCTTTTCGGCGCCGAGCGGACCCGGGAGGTGCTGCGCAAGCCCGACGTCATCTACGGCTACATGGCCTCCAACCAGATCATCTATGCCGAAAAGGCGCCTCGAGGGGTGAAGGCCGAAGCCCCCCGGCTGAACGAGGAAGGGATCCTCGGACGGATGCCCTTCGCCGTGGCGCCGGGGGCTAAGGGAGCGGGGCCCACGGCCGGCCTGGACCCCGTGGAGGCGGGTCGGGCCCTGGTGGCGTTGCAGTGCTCCAGCTGCCACACCGTCAGCAAGAACACGGCCTTCCTGGGGGGTCTGCGGCCCCTGCCCGCCCTCCTGAAGAGGCGTGGGATGACCACCGCCCCCGCCATCCGGGCCTACCTGGAGGCCATCGGAGGCTTCCCCTACATGCACCCCACGGTGGGTACCCCCGAGGAGCGGGAGTACATGGCCCTCTACCTGGAGAGGATGGTCAAGGAGTTCTTCCCCGAGCTCAAGGCTGAAGGAGGTGCCCAATGACGCCCGAAGCCCTTCTGTCCATGCGGGACCCCCTGGGAGCCCCCATCCACCCCCTGCCCCTGCAGATCCTCCTGGTGGTGACCTACGTCCTGCACATCCTCTTCGTGACCACCGCCATCGGCGGCCTGACCCTGGGGCTTTACGGCCTCAGGCGGTCCGAAGAGAACTGGCGGCGCCTGGCCCAGGTATCCATCCGCCTGGCCGTACAGTCCACGGGCCTCGGCATCACCATGGGCATCGCCCCCCTCCTCTTCGTCCAGGTGATCTACGACCCCGCCTGGTACTCGGCCACCACCACCATGGGGCTTTGGACCACCCTCTTCATCCCCGTCGTCGCCATCGGCTACTTCCTCCTCTACGTCCTCTACCTGCGGGGCAACCTGGCCGGGGTGGGGTACGTCTCCTTAGCGCTCCTACTGCTGGCGGGCTGGATCATGCACAACCTGGCGAGCTACGGCCTCTACCCCTCCCGGTGGGTGGAGTGGTACGCCCCGGGCGGCGTGGCGGACACCCGGGGCCTGGCCTTCCACGGCTCCAACCTCCCCAGGTTTGGGGCCCTGCTCTTCGGGCAGGCGGCCCTCTCCCTGGGAGTCATGCTCCTCCTCTTCGCCTGGTACTTCCGCAGGCGGGAGGACGTGCCCAGGGACTTCCTGGCCTTTGTGGAGGGCCAGGCGAAGGGGGCCCTGCGCCTTGGGGCCCTCCTCTTCGGGCTCCTGGGCGCCCTCTGGGCCCTCACCCAGGGCGCCGAGGTGGGCCTCACCCTTCCCATCCTCCTGGTGGTGGCGGCCGTGGCCCTGGTCTTCTACGGGCATAGCGCCAGGGCCCGGATGGAGGGGGCCTTGGGAACCCTGGGCCTCTACCTGCTGGCCCTCCTAGTGGTGGGTGTCCTCCGGGAGGGCATGCGGGCCTCGGCCCTGGGCCGGCTGGGCTACTCCGCCATGGGTTATCCGTACGTTTGGGACTGGGGCTCCATCCTCTTCTTCGTGGCCACCGGGATCGCCGCGGTCCCCGTCATCGTCTACCTGGCCCAGGTCCTCTACGCCTCCGGCCAGAAGCCCCAAGGGGCTGACCCCTCGGCAGGAGTGGAGCGGTTCGGCGACCTCGGGGTCCGGCTCCTGGTGGGGTGGTTCCTCTTCTACTTCGCCCTAGGGCTCTTCGTGGTGGTGCGGAACCTCTAGGGGGTATTCCCCTTGGGGCCCGGGCTAGCGCCCGGGCCCCCTTCCATCCCGCCCCGGCCACCAGCCAAGGGCCCACGTCCAGCTTTTAGAGCGCAGGATACCTGGGTTGGGGCTTTGGGGGGCGTCACGCCGCCCCATGCTGGCCCAAGCCAGCATGGGGGCCCCGGCAAAGGGTTCCCGGGAGGTTTTTCTGAGCCGGCAAGCGAGGGAAACGGGAAGAAAAGGCATCAGCTCCCGGGGCTCACCCCCGCCTCGGTGAAGGTGGCCATGTGGAGGATCCGGGCCGCCGCCCGGAGGAGGGGCATGGCCAGGACCGCCCCCGTCCCCTCCCCCAGGGCCAGGTCCAGGTCCAAGAGGGGCCTGAGGCCCAGGGCCTCCAGGACCGCCCGGTGCCCGGGCTCCCGGGAGAGGTGGCCGGCGAAGGCGTAGGGGAGGACCCTGGGGTCTAGGCGGCTCGCCAGGAGGAAGCCCGCGGAGACGGGAAAGCCGTCCAGGACCAGGGGCACCCCCCACTCCGCCCCTTCCAGGTAGATCCCGGCGATGGCCAAAAGCTCCAGCCCCCCCACCTCGCTGGCCACCTCGAGGGGCCCCATCCCAGGCCGGAGGCGGGCCAGGGCCCTCGCCACCGCCTCCCGCTTCCGCCTTAAGCCCTCCTCCCCCACCCCCGTCCCCCGGCCCACCACGGCCTCGGGAGGGAGGCCGAGAAGGGCGGCCGTCAGGGCGGAAGCCGCGGTGGTGTTGCCGATGCCCATGTCCCCCGCGGCCAGCACGGTGGCCCCCGCCTCCAGGGCCCGCCTGGCCGCCTCCCGGCCCGCCAGGAGGGCCCTTTCCGCCTCCTCCGGGGCCATGGCGGGGCCCTGGGCCAGGTTGGCGGTCCCCTCCCGCACCTTGGCCTTAAGGAGCCTGGGGTGGTCGGGAAGCTCCCCCATGACCCCCACGTCCAGCACGTAGACCTCGCAGTCCGCCACCCGGGCGAACTGGTTGATGGCGGCCCCTCCTTGGAGGAAGTTCAGGACCATCTGCCGGGTCACCTCCTGGGGGTAGGCGGAGACCCCCTCGGCCACCACCCCGTGGTCGGCGGCGCAGACCACCACGGCCCCAGGGCCAAGCTCCGGCTTCACCCGGCCCTGGATGGCGGCGAGGCGGAGGGCCACCTCCTCCAGGAAGCCCAGGGAGCGGGGAGGCTTGGTGAGCTGGTCCATGCGGGCCTGGGCCTCTGGAAGCTCCACTGGAACCCTTGGGCGTTCCATGAAGGCCTATATTAACATAGCGCCCCTCCATGTCCGGGCCCGCCTCTAGGGGGCAAGGGCCCTGGGTAGGGTAGACCCGCCCCTCCTCCCTCCCGCTTGGGGCCCCCGGGGCGCTTCGGGAGCCGGAGGCCCGAGGCCCCGGCCAGGTGGGGTAGGCTATGGGCATGGAGCTTTGGCTCGTGCGCCACGGGGAGACCCTTTGGAATCGGGAGGGGAGGCTTCTCGGCTGGACGGACCTCCCCCTTACCCCCGAGGGCGAGGCCCAGGCCCGGGCCCTAAAGGGCCTCCTCCCGCCCCTCCCCGCCTACAGCTCCGACCTCAGGCGGGCCCTCCTGACGGCGGAGCTTGCGGGCTTCCGCCCAGAGGCCACCCGGGCCCTCAGGGAGATCCACTTCGGGGCCCTCGAGGGGGCCCTCTGGGAAGGGCTGGACCCCGTCCACAAGGAGGCCATGCTCCGCTTCCAAGGTTTCTCTCCCCCGGGAGGGGAAAGCCTTTCCGCCTTTCAGGAGCGGGTTTTCCTCTTCTTGGAAAGCCTTCAGGCCCCTGCCCTCCTCTTCACCCACGGCGGGGTGATCCGGGCCGTCCTTCGGGCCCTGGGGGAGGACGGCCTAGTCCCTTTGGGGAGCGCCCTGGTGGTGGACTGGCCCAGGCGGGTCCTGGACCGGCTCGGCCCCGGGGTTGACAGGGGCGCAGGCCAGGAGTAGAAAGAGGGCCAAGCCCCCCAGAGGGGCCCACGCGGCCGGGGTGCCCCAGGGCCCGGATGCCCTGGGGCAACAAAGGGGGAAGACCGGTGAAAGTCCGGCGCTGTGCCGCAACGGTAACCGGCCCCAACGCCAGGCCCTAGCCTCTTGGCCGGAAGCCCGAATGCCCGCCCCGGCGCGCGCCTCACCTGCCCCCGAGCAGGGGCGAAAGGAGGCAAGGATGAAAGGAGCCGGTTTCCGGTTAGAGCCTATCCTCTCAGCCCCAAAGGCAGGTACCCCATGAGCGGGCTAGACCTCCTGGCCGTGGCCCTGGGGATGCGCCACGGGGTAGACCCCGACCACCTGGCGGCGGTGGACGGCCTGGCCCGGGTGCGCCCTTCCCCCTATGTGGGCCTTCTCTTCGCCCTGGGGCATGGGGCCATCGTCACCCTCCTGGCCTTCCCGGCAGCGGCCCTCCTCCAACGGGTGGACCTGGAGGCCCTCCACCTCCCTGCCCTTCTCCTCCTCCTGGTGGCGGGGCTAAACCTCCACCGCCTCCTAAGGGAAGGGGCCGTGGGGAAGCCCCCCCCTCCCCGCCTTCCCCTCCTCAACCCCCTCCTCCTCGGGGTCCTCTTTGGCCTGGGGTTTGAGACGGCGAGCCAGCTCTCCGCCCTGGCCCTCGCCGCCGAGCTCTCCCCCCTGCGCCTGGGCCTCCTCTTCACCCTGGGGATGCTGCTCGTGGACGGGGTGGACGGGCTCCTGGCGAGCCGCCTGCAGAACCTGGCCCGGGACTCGAGGCGGGCCCAAAGGGCAAGCCGCGCCCTGGGGTGGGCGGTGGTCTTCCTGAGCCTGGGCCTGGCCCTGGCGGAGCTCGTGGCCCTGGACCTCGAGGCCCTGGCCCTGCCCCTGGGCCTAGGCCTCTTCCTCTTCCTCCTGGGCCTTAGGGCCTACGCGTTGAGGCCGGCATGAGCCACCCCTACCCCCCGCCCCGGGACAAGAGGGGAAGCCGCATCGGCTTCACCACCGGGGCCAACGCCGCCGCTGCGGCCAAGGCCGCCGCCCTGGCCCTGCTGGGGGAGGCCCCCAAGGAGGTGGACATCTGGCTCCCCGCAGGCTGGCGGCAGCCCTTTTCCGTGTTCCGCCTGGAGAGGAAGGGGGACGGGGTCCTGGTGGGGATGATCAAAGACGCAGGGGACGACCCCGACGTGACCCACGGGGCGGAGATCCAGGCCTTCGTGCGCCCGGCCAGCGAGGACCGGCTGGAGGGGGGCGAGGGGGTAGGGGTCGTGACCAAACCGGGCCTCGGGGTTCCCGTGGGGGAGCCCGCCATCAACCCCGTGCCCCGGCGCATGATCTGGGAGGCGGTGCGGGAGGTGACGGCGAGACCCCTCGCCATCACCATCGCCATCCCCGGGGGGGAGGAGCTGGCCAAAAGGACCCTCAACCCCAGGCTTGGGGTTCTCGGGGGGCTCTCCGTCCTGGGGACCACAGGGGTGGTGAAGCCCTACTCCACCAGCGCCTTCCGCATGAGCGTGGTCCAGGCCGTGGGGGTGGCCCGGGCAAACGGCCTCCTGGAGATCGCCGCCACCACCGGGGGCAAGAGCGAGCGCTTCGCCCAGAGGCTCCTCCCCCACCTGCCGGAGATGGCCTTCATCGAGATGGGGGACTTCGTGGGGGACGTCCTCAAGGCGGCGAGGAAGGTGGGGATCGCCCTGGTGCGGATCGTGGGCATGATCGGCAAGATCTCCAAGATGGCCGACGGGAAGACGATGACCCACGCCGCCGGGGGCGAGGTGAACCGGGACCTCCTCCAGAGGCTCCTCCGGGAGGCCGGGGCGAGCCCCAGGGCCTTGCGGGAAGCGGAAGGGGCCACCACCGCCCGCCGCTTCCTGGAGCTTGCCTTGGAGGAGGGGTTGGAGCCCTTCTTTGTGAATCTGGTCCGGCTGGCCCAGGAGAGGCTCCAGGCCTACATCGGGGAGAGGCCCGCGGTGAGCGTGGCCCTCACGGACTTTGATGAGGGGCGGTGCCTTGCCGCCTGGCCGGACCGGGAGGCCTACCGTGGATGACCTGATCCAGTCCCAGAAAAACCCCGCCCACCAGATGACGGCCAAGGGGCGGGCCATAGAGGAGGCGAGCTTCCGCATGGTGGACGAGGAGGCCGGGCCCCACGGCTTCTCGCCCTTGGAGTGGCCCGTGGTGCGCCGGATGATCCACGCCACCGCCGACTTCCAGTTCAAGGAGCTCACCCGCTTCAGCCCAGGGGCGGTGGAGGCGGGGCTTGAGGCCCTGAAGGGGGGCGCCCGCATCCTGGTGGACGCCCGGATGATCGCCTGCGGCCTGAACCCAGAGAGGCTCGCCCTCTTCGGCAACGAGGTGGTGGAGCTCCTCTCCCACCCCGAGGTGGTCCAAAGGGCCAAGGCCACGGGGGGAACCCGGGCCGAGGCCGCCGTGGACTACGCCGAGGAGCAGGGACTCCTGGAGGGGGCCATCGTGGGGGTGGGGAACGCCCCCACCTTCCTCCTGGCCCTGGTGGGGGCCATAGGGCGGGGGGCCCAGCCCGCCCTGGTCCTGGGGATGCCCGTGGGCTTCGTGAACGTGCTGGAGGCCAAGGAGGCCCTCATGGCTTCGGGCGTGCCCTGGATCGTCACCCTGGGGCGGAAGGGAGGGTCCACGCTGGTGGTGGCCGCCCTCCACGCCCTCATCCGCCTGGCCGCAGACGGGGGCGTGGACACCTCTGGGGCGGGGAGGGAGGGCTAGATGGGCAGGGTCTACCTCATCGGCCTGGGGGCGAGGGGCAGGGAGGCCTTAAGCCTCGCCGCCCTGAGGCGGGTGGCGGAGGCGGAGGTCCTCATCGGAGGGGCGAGGCACCTGGCCCACTTCCCCGAGCACCAGGGGGAGAGGGTGGCCATCCGGGGCCCCTTGGAGCCCCTCCTGGACCTGGCGGAGGCCCGGGCGCGGGAGGGGAGGGCGGTGGCCTTCCTGGCCTCGGGGGACCCCCTCTTCTACGGCATCGGCAAGAGGGTCTTGGAGCGCTTCCCCGAGGCTGAGGTCCACCCCGCCCCCACGGCCTTCCAGGAGGCCTTCGCGAGGCTCGGGCTACCCTGGGACGGAGCCCGGCTCTTCTCCCTCCACGGGAGGCCCCTGGGGGGGACGCTCCTGGAGATCGCCCTCTCCCCCCTCTCCGTGGTCTACACCGACCCCGAGAACAGCCCAAACCGCATCGCCGAGGCCCTTTTGCAGATGGGGGCGGGGCCTTTCCGGGCCCATGTGGCCGAGCGCCTGGGGGAGGCGGAGGAGAGGGTGCGGAGCTTCGAGGGCCTCGAGGCCCTGGCCCGGGAGGCCTTCCTGGACCCCAACGTCCTCATCCTGGAGGCCAAAGGGCCCCTGCCCTCCCGCCTCGGCTTCTTCCCCGACGAGGCCTTCGAGCGGCGCATGCCCAAAAAGGGCCTCATCACCAAGCGGGAGGTGCGCCTCCTGGCCCTGGGCCTCCTGGGCCTTCCCCCGGACGGGGTGCTCTGGGACATCGGGGCGGGAACGGGGAGCGTGGGGATCGAGGCGGCGAGGCTCGCCCCCTTGGGCCAGGTCTACGCCGTGGAGAAGAACCCGGAGTCCTGGCCCCACATCCTGGAGAACGCCCGCCGCCACGGGGCCCACAACCTCACCCTGGTCCGGGGGGAGGCCCCCGGGGCCCTGGAGGGCCTGCCCGCCCCGGACGCGGTCTTCGTGGGAGGAAGCGGGGGGGAGCTCCCCGCCATCCTGGAGAGGAGCCTGGAGGCCCTGAGGCCCGGGGGAAGGCTGGTAGTGGCCGCCATCACCCTGGAAAACCTGGCCGCCGCCTACGCCTTCCTCAAGGGAACGGGCCTCCCCTTGGAGGGCTTCCAGGTGCAGGCGAGCCGGGTGGTGCCCCTCCTGGGCTACCACCGCCTGGAGGCGCAAAACCCCACCACGCTCCTCGCGGTGCGGAAGGAGGCGGGATGCGGCTCTACCTGATTGGCGTGGGCCCGGGGGACCCGGAACTCCTCACCCTGAAGGCCCTCAGGCTCATCCAGAGCCTCCCCGTCCTCTTCTACCCCAAGGAGGCGGACCGGGAACCCCTCGCCCTCCGCATCGCCCGGGCCCACATCCCCGAGGGCAAGCCCCTCCTCCCCCTTCCCCTCTTCACGGGGAGCGAGGGGGAAAGGCGGGAGGAGGCCAGGCGGGAGGCGGCCAGGGTCCTGAGGGAGGCCCTGGCCCGTTACGGGGAAGGGGGGTACCTGGTCCTGGGGGACAGCCTCCTCTACGCCTCCCCCTGGAACCTCCTCCCCCACCTGGAAGGGGTGGAGGTGGTGCCGGTCCCCGGGATCAGCGCCCACCAGGTGGCGGCCGCCAGGGCCAAAAGGCCCCTGGCCATGGGGGAGGAGGGGTTTGCGGTCCTCACGGGGCTCAAGGGGGTGGACCCCGAGGGGCTAGGCCGCTTCCGGAGCGTCTTCCTCTACAAGGCCAAGGACCCTAAGGCCCTAGGCGAGGCCTTCCCTGGCTGGCGGGGCCTCGTCTTCCTGCGGCTTGGGATGCCGGGGGAGGCGGTCCTCCCCTTGGAGGCCTTCGAGGGGCCGAGGGACTACTGGACCCTCTTGGGGCTTTGGAGGGAGGGATGAGGCCCGTGGTGCACGTGGTGGGCGGGGGGCCGGGAGACCCCGAGCTCCTCACGGTGAAGGGGGCGAGGCTTTTGGCCGAGGCCCGGTTCGTCCTCTACACGGGAAGCCTCTTCCCCGAGGAGGCCCTAAAGGGGCTTGCCCCAAGGGCGGAGCTTCGGGACTCCAAGGGGATGGTCCTGGAGGAGATCGCCCTCCTCCTTGCCGGGGAGGCCGGCAAGGGGGGCGTGGTGGTGCGGCTCCACTCCGGGGACCCGGGGCTTTACGGCACCCTCCTGGAGGAGAAGGAGGCCCTGGAGGCCCTGGGGGTGGAGGTGGCCGTGGTCCCCGGGGTCACCGCGGCCTTCGCCCTGGCCGCCCGGGCCGGGGTCCCCCTCACCGCCCCCGAGGTGGCCCAGGCCGTGGCCTTCACGCGGCTTGGGGTGAGGACCCCCGTCCCCGAGGGCCAGGACCCGAGGAGCCTGGCCAGGAGGGGCCTTACCCTGGCCCTCTACCTCTCCGGCATGCACCCGAGGAGGCTCTCGCGGGAGCTCCTGGAGGCGGGCCTCCCCGGGGATACCCCCGTCCTCTACGGCCACCGGGTGGGCCAGCCGGGGGAGGAGGTGGGGCTGACAGACCTGGAGGGCCTCTCCCTTCTCCCCCCGCGGGACACCACGGTCTTCCTCGTGGGGGAGGCCCTGAGGGCCAGGGGCCTGAGGAGCCGGCTCTACGACCCCAGCTTCCGGCACCGCTTCAGGAGGTGAGGCATGGGCGAACTCTACCTGGTGGGCATGGGTCCGGGAAACCTGGAGGGCCTTACCCTTAGGGCCCAGGAGGTCCTGGGGAGGGCGGGAACCGTGATCGGCTACAGCACCTACATCGGCCTCCTGGAGGAGATGGGCCTCCTGGAGGGCAAGGGGGTGGTGCGCAAGGGGATGACGGAGGAGCTAGACCGGGCGGAGGAGGCCTTGGAGAGGGCCCTCGGTGGGGAGCGGGTGGCCCTGGTCTCCGGGGGGGACCCCGGGGTCTACGGCATGGCCGCGCCCCTTCTGGAGCTCATGGAGGAGCGGGGGTTCCGGCGGGCCGACGGGGGGGTGGGCCTCCCGGGGCGCTTCCGCCTGGGGGAAGGGGAGGTCTGGCTGGAGGTGGTGCCCGGGGTCACGGCGGCCAACGCCGTGGCCAGCCTCCTGGGGAGCCCCATGGCCCACGACACCTGCCTCCTCAGCCTCTCCGACCTCCTCACCCCCTGGCCCCTCATCCAGCGGAGGCTCCACGCCGCGGGGCAGGGGGACTTCGTGGTGGTCCTCTACAACCCCCAGAGCAAGCGGCGGCACTGGCAGCTCAGGCGGAGCGCCGAGATCCTCCTCCAGTACCGCCCTAAGGAGACCCCGGCCGCCCTGGTCAAGGGGGCCTACCGCAGGCGCCAGGAGGTGGTCCTCACCACGCTGGAGGGCCTCCTGGAGGCCGAGGCGGGAATGCTCACCACCGTGGTCATCGGCAACAGCCAAAGCCGCCTCTACGAGGGGACCTTCCTCACCCCCAGGGGCTACGCCCTCAAGTACGACCTGGAGACCAAGGAGGCCCTTCCTGGGGAGACCCCGGGCCTCCCTTTGCGGAGGGGAGATGCCTGAGCTTGGGCCCCTCAGACCCGAGCGGGTGGCCGTCTACACCCTCACCCTCCCCGGGCTGGCCGTGGCGGAGCGGATCCACCGGGCCCTCCCGGGGAGCCGCCTCTACGTGGCGGAGAGGTACCGCCCCTTGGCCCCCGAAGGGGCGGTCCCCTTCGCCGAGCCCATCCGGGACCTGGTCCAAAGGACCTGGGCCCTCCACGACGGCCACGTCTTCGTCATGGCCTCGGGGATCGTCCTGAGGGCCATCGCTCCCCTTCTTCTGGACAAGCGGGTGGACCCCGCCGTCCTGGTGGTGGACCTGAAGGGCCGCTACTTCGTCCCCCTGCTCGCCGGCCACCTCGGGGGGGCGAACCCCCTGGCCCGCCACCTGGCAGAGGCCCTGGGAGGGGAGGCGGTCCTCACCACGGGGACGGACGCCGTGGGGGCCCCGGCCCCCGACCTCCTGGCCAAGGCCCTCGGGGCCCGGGTGCCCGACTGGGGCCCCCTCAAGGCGGTCTCGGCCCTCCTGGTGGACGGGAGGCCCGTGGGCTTCTACGCGGACTGCGTGGACCTGACCCCCCTCCTGCGCTACCCCATGGTGCGGGTCCTGGAGGCCCCAGACCCCGAGGGGGTGGAGGGGATGGTCCTCTTCACGGTGCGGAGGCCCTTCCCTCTCCCCGTCCCCGCCCTCTTCGCCCATCCCCCCGCCCTGGTCCTCGGCCTCGGCTGCAACCGGGGCACCCCCTTGGAGGAGATCCGGCGGGAGGTTCGCGCCTTCCTGGAGGAGAGGGGCCTCGCCTGGGAGAGCCTCGCAAGGATGGCCACCGCCGAGCTGAAGCGGGACGAGGCGGGCCTCCTCGCCTTCGCCGAGGAGACGGGCCTTCCCCTACGCTTCCACCCGGCCCAGGTCCTGAACGCCCAGCCCATCCCCAACCCCTCGGAGGTGGTCTTCCGCCACACGGGCCTCCTCGGGGTGGCCGAGGCTGCGGTCTTGGCGGAGGGGGCGAGGCTTCTAGTGGAGAAGACCAAGCGGGGGAACCTGACCCTGGCCGCGGGGGTCCTCACCTTGGGGATCCCGGAGGAGGCCTTGCCGTGAACGTCCTCCTGGTGGCCCACGGCTCCCCGGACCCCCGGGCGCGGGCCTTACCTCTAGGCCTGAGGAAGGGGCTAGAGCGCGCCCTAGGGGTGAGGGTCTTCCTGGGCTTCATCGAGCACCAACCCCCTACCCTCCTCGAGGGGGCCCTGGCCCTGGCCCGCTCCGGGGGCGGGGTGGTCCTCCCCCTCCTCCTCTTCGGGGGAGGGCACCTGAAGGCGGACCTCCCCCTGGCCCTGGAGGTGGCCCAGGGGGAATACCCCGAGGCCTCTCTGCGTCTCGCCCGCCCCCTGGGCCTTCACCCCGCCCTGGTGGACCTCTGGGCGGAGAGGCTCGCCCGGCGGGGGGCCACGGGGGAGGACGGGGCGGTCCTGGTCCTCCGGGGGGGCACGGACCCGGGGGCCAACGCGGAGGGGGCCGCCCTGGCCCGGCTCCTGGAGGAGCGGCTAGGCCTCCCCGTCCTCCCCGCCTACGCCAGCCGGGCCCGCCCCAACCCCCAGGAGGCCCTGGCCCGCCTGGGGGCCTACCGGCCGCGGCGGGCCTTCCTCCTCCCCCACCTCTTCTTCCGAGGGGTGGTGGAGGGACGGGTGGAGGCCAGGGCCTTGCGCTTCCCCGTGGAGGTCCTCCCTCCCCTCATGGGCCACCCTGCCCTCCTGAGGGCCCTTCAGGAACGGTACCGGGAGGCCTTGGAGGGGGGAGGAGCCCCCTGCGACACCTGCCGCTTCCGCTTTCCCATAGGGCGGTACGCCCCCAGGCGGGAGGCCCAGATCGCCGGTCTCCGGGCCCTGCGCCACGCCCTCTTCGCCCCGGGGCGCCACCCCCACGGGGCCTTCACCCACCTCCTCCTCTGCACCGGGGAGAGCTGCCGGGAGGCGGGGGCCCTGGGGGTCCTGAGGGGGCTAGAGGAGGCCCTGGCCGACCTAAAGGGGGTGGTCCAGCTCACCCCCACCCCCTGCCTGGGGCGGTGCGGTAAGGGCCCCATCCTCATGGCCTACCCCGAGGGGGTGGTCTACGGGGGGCTGGGCCCAGGCGACCTCGCCCCCCTGAGGCGGGTCCACCTCGAGGGGGGCGAGATCTACCGAGAAAAGCTTTTGGAGGTGATCTAGGATGGCATGCCACGAGCTCTCGGCCCTAAGGATCGCTTTAGGAGAACTTCTGGAAAAGGAGGCCCACGACCTCCTCCACGAGCGGGAGGAGCTGGCCCCCGCCCTAGAGGGGCGGCCCGAGCTCAAGGCCCTCACCGAGGAGAGGACCCTGCCCGGGATCCGGCGGCAGCTGGAGGTGGCCCTGGCCCACCTCGAGGCCACCGACCCCGGGGACGAGCCCTACCACCGGGGCCTCCTCCTGGCCACAGAGGCCGCCCTCCAGAGGCTTAGGGCCCTGGAGGCGGAGGCCGAAAGGCTCTTCCAGGAGGTGGACCTCCTCCACCATCGTCTCCACCGCCTCTTCCCCCGCAAGCGGGCATGAGGGGCCGGGTCTTCCTGGTGGGGGCAGGCTTCGGGGGCCCCGAGCACCTCACCCTCAGGGCCCTCAGGGTCTTGGAGGAGGCGGAGGTGGTCCTCCACGACCGGCTGGTCCACCCCGGGGTCCTGGCCCTGGCCAAGGGGGAGCTCGTCCCCGTGGGCAAGGAGGGGTACGGCCGGAAGACCCCCCAGGAGGAGATCCACCGTCTCCTGGTGGCCCTGGCCCGGGAGGGAAGGGCGGTGGCCCGCCTCCATGGGGGGGATGCCATGGTCTTCGGCCGCGGGGGGGAGGAGGTCTTAGCCCTAAGGCGGGCGGGCATCCCCTACGAAGTGATCCCTGGGGTGACGAGCGCCGTGGGGGCCTTATCCAGCCTGGGCCTCCCCCTCACCTTTCGGGGCCTGGCCCGAAGCTTCGCCGTGGCCACGGGGCACGACCCAACCCTCCCCCTCCCCCAGGCGGACGCCCTGGTCCTCCTCATGCCCCTCCACGCCCTAGAGGCCCTAAAGACCAGGCTCCTGGAGCGCTTTTCCCCGGAAACCCCCCTGGCCCTCCTCGCCCGGGTGGGGTGGCCCGGGGAGGAGGTGCGCCTGGGAAGCCTCACTGACCTCCCAGGCCTCGGGGAGGGCCTTCCCTCCCCAGCCCTCCTGGTGGTCGGAAGAATGGTGGGGCTCTACAGAGAAATCCTCGGAAGTTGAGCCTCCTCCTCGCCCTCCTCCTGGACGCCCTCCTGGGGGAGCCCCCAGAGAAGCTCCACCCCGTGGTCTGGATGGGGCGGTACCTGGCCTGGGCCTGGCCGCGGGTGAGGGGCCTTTGGTCAGGCGCCCTCTACTGGGCTTTGGGAGCTTTCCTCTTCGCCTTCCCCGCCGTCCTCCTGGACCTCCTCCTAAGGCCCCTGGCCCTAGGGTGGGTGCTCCTCGGCCTCCTCCTCAAGCCCCTCTTCAGCCTGCGCATGCTCCTAGAGGAGGTCTTTGCCGTGGAAAAGGCCTTAGGAAAAGGCTTGGAGATCGCCAGGACTAGGCTTAGCCGGATCGTGAGCCGGAAGACTGGAGATCTCTCCGAGGAGGAGGTGCGGGAGGCCGCTTTGGAAAGCCTCGCGGAAAACCTCTCGGATAGCCTCCTCGCCCCCCTCCTCTACTACGCCCTCTTCGGGCTTGGGGGAGCGGCCCTCTACCGCTACGCCAACACCGCCGACGCCATGTGGGCCTACCCCGAGCACGGGGCGCGGGGCCTCTTCGCCGCCTGGGCCGACGACCTCCTGAACCTCCTCCCGGCCAGGCTCACGGGCCTCCTCTTCTGCCCCCCCAGGCTCTGGGGGAGGCTCCTTGGGGAAGCCCGGAAGACCCCCTCCCCCAACGCCGGCTTCCCCATGGCCGCCCTGGCCTTGAGGCTCGGGGTGCGCTTGAGGAAGCGGGGGGCTTACGCCCTGAACCCCGAGGCTCCCTCCCCAGGACCGGCGCACGTGGAAAGAGCCCTCCTGTGGGCGGGGGGGCTGGGGTACGGGGTGGGGCTTCTCCTGGCGGCCTTCGCCGCCTTGGGAGGAGGCTAAGCACCCCACCGCGGCTTTCGCCGCGGGGGGGCCCCAAAAGAGTCCTCCCAAAGCAAAGGTCCCCTACACGGGCGCCTGGTCCCGGGCCAGCCCCGCCTGGGCGGCAGCGAGCCTGGCGGTGAGGACCCGGAAGGGGCTCGCGGAGGTGTAGTCCAGGAGGTCGGCCACGAAGCGCACGCTCCCCGCCTCCCCCCCGTGCTCCCCGCAGAGGCCCAGCTTGAGGCGGGGGTTGGCCCGCCTCCCCTCCTCCGCCGCCAGGCGGAGAAGCCGGCCCACCCCCCTCTCGTCCAGGCGCTCCGTGGGGTCAAAGGGGAAGAGGCCCTCCTCCACGTACCGGGGCAGGAACTTGCCCGCATCGTCCCGGGAGAGGCCGAAGGCCATCTGGGTGAGGTCGTTGGTGCCGAAGCTGAAGAAGTCCACTATGGGGGCGATCTCCGCCGCCAGGAGGGCGGCCCGAGGGGTCTCGATCATGGTACCGAAGGGGATGGGGCCGTACTCAAGGAAGAGCTCCTCCGCCAGGGCCTTGGCCCTTTCCACCTCTTTGGGGTCGGCCACCAGGGGGACCATGACCTCGGGCCTGGGGTCCAAGCCCTCCGCCCTAAGCTCCTGGGCCGCTTCGAGGAGGGCCCTGAGCTGCATGCGGAGGATCCCCGGCCTCAGGAGGAGGAGCCTCACCCCCCGGAAGCCCAGCATGGGGTTCACCTCCCTCAGGGCTTCCGCCCGCTCTAGAAGGCGCCGGGCCTCCCCGTCCCCATCCTGGGCCCTTCCCCGGAGCTCCTCCAAGGGGGGCAGGAACTCGTGGAGGGGCGGGTCCAGGAGGCGCACGGTGACGGGGAGGCCGTCCATGGCCCTGAGGATCCCCTTGAAGTCCTCCTTCTGGAAGCGGAAGAGGGCCTCGAGGGCCTCCGCTTCCTCCTCTTCTGTGGCCGCCAGGATGAGGCGGCGCACCCAGGGAAGCCTTTCCTCCCCAAAGAACATGTGCTCCGTGCGGCAAAGCCCGATCCCCTCGGCCCCCAGCTCCCGGGCCCGCCTGGCGTCCTCGGGGGTGTCGGCGTTGGCCCTTACGCCCAGCTTCCGGTGGGGCTCGGCCCAGGAGAGGAGCTTGGCGAGAAGGGCCTCCCCAGCGGCCTCCACCAGGGGAACGGGACCCAGGTAGACCTCCCCCGTCCCCCCATCCAGGGTGAGGAGGTCCCCCTCCCTTATCGCCATCCCCTCCGCCACCGCCCGCCCCTCCTCGGGGAGGACCTTTAGGGCCTCGGCGCCCACCACCGCGGGCACCGCCAGGCCCCGGGCCACCACGGCGGCGTGGGAGGTGAGGCCCCCCCGGGCGGTGAGGATCCCCTGGGCCAGGTACATCCCGGTGATGTCCTCGGGGGTGGTCTCGGGGCGGACGAGGATGACGGGGAGCCCCTGGGCCCGGAAGCGCTCCACCCCCTCGTTGCTGAAGGCGGCGTGGCCGAAAGCGGCCCCAGGGCTTGCGGGAAGGCCCTTGAGGATGGGCCTGGGGGCCCTTTGGCGGTCCACCGCGGGCCGGAGGAGGCCAGGGAGGGCGTTGGCCTCCACCCGGAGGATGGCCTCCTCCTTGGTGATGAGGCCCTCCTCGGCCATCTCCACGGCGATGCGCACCGCCGCCTGGGCCGTGCGCTTGCCCGAGCGGGTCTGGAGGAGGAAGAGCCTCCCCCGCTCCACGGTGAACTCAAAGTCCTGCATGTCCCGGAAGTGGCCCTCGAGGCGCTCCGCCACCCTAAGGAGCTCCCCGTAAAGCTCCGGGGCGTAGTCCCGGAGGCGCTCTAAGGGCTCCGGGGTCCTTACCCCCGCCACCACGTCCTCTCCCTGGGCGTTCCTCAGGTACTCCCCGTAGAGCCCCTTCTCCCCGGTGGCGGGGTTGCGGGTGAAGCCCACCCCGGTCCCCGAGTCCTCCCCCAGGTTGCCGAAGACCATGGCCTGGACCACCACCGCCGTGCCCAGGTCCTCGGGGATGCCGTAGATGCGGCGGTAGGTCCTGGCCCGGGGGTTCTGCCAGCTCCGGAAGACCGCCAGGATGGCCCCCTGGAGCTGGGCCCAAGGGTCCAGGGGGAAGGGGGTACCCCGGGCCCCCAGGTGGGCCAGGTAGGCGTGGGAAAGCCCCTCCAGGTCCTCGGCCGTGAGGTCGGCGTCCGTCCTGGCCCCTCGCTCCTCCTTGAGGGCGGAAAGCCTCTCCGCAAAGGCCTCAGGCCTCTCCCCTAAGACCACCTCCCCGTACATGGCGAGGAGCCTCCGGAAGCTATCCCAGGCGAAGCGGGGGTTGCCCGTGGCCCGGGCCAGGGCCTCCACCCCCTCCAGGGTGAGGCCCAGGTTGAGGATGGTGTCCATCATCCCCGGCATGGAGACCGGGGCCCCGCTCCGCACGGAAACGAGAAGGGGAGGGCTACCCCCCTCCCCTAGGCCAAAGCGCTTGCCCGTTAGGCCCTCCAGGGCCGCCATCTTGGCCCGTACCTCCTCCCCTAGCCCCTCCACCTCCCCCGCACGCAGGTACTGGCGGCAGGCCTCGGTGGTGATGACGAAGGCCGGGGGCACGGGAAGCCCCGCCTTTCGCATGGCCACTAGGCCAAACCCCTTCCCTCCTAGGAGGTCCTTGGATAGGCCCTCCGCCTCCTCCAACAGGTAGACCCAAAGGTTCATAGGGCCAGTGTGCTCAGGGCCTTGGAAGCGTGGAAAAGTGTAATGCGGGCAGGCGTACACCGTTTGGGCCAGAAGCCCCCGGAGCCCCCAGGGTGCGGCGGAACCTTTAGCCTGGGCCCCAATCCCAAAGGACGAGGGGCCCAGAATGGGGGTATGCTGGACGACGTGCTCAGGCCCATCCACGGAGGCCCCGACGGAGGGCCCGAACCCCTTTACGACTTCTCCACCAACGCCAACGCCCTGGGCCCGAATCCAGTTATTCTGGACCGTTTACGGCAGGTGGACCCCAGCCGCTACCCCGACCCCCTCTACCGGGAAACCCACCGTCTCCTGGCCCAGGCCCACGGGGTGGCCGAGAACCAGGTGGCCGTGGGCACGGGCACCAGCGAGCTCATCCACCGCCTGGCCCGCTGGACCTACCTCCGGGGCCCCATCCTCCTCCTCCCCCCCACCTTCAGCGAGTACGCCCGGGCAGCCCGGGCCCTGGACCTCCCCCTCTGGGAGGCGCGAAGCCCCAGGGAGTTCCTGGAGTTGCTCCCCCGAAGCTCCCTGGCCTTTCTCTGCGTCCCCAACAACCCCACGGGAGAGGTCTACCCCTTCCTGGAGGAGGCAGCCCGGAGGGCTGGAGGGGCCCTGGTCCTGGACCTGGCCTACCACGACCTCCTGGAGGAGCCCGTCCCCCTCCCCCCAAAGGCCTTCCAGCTCTACAGCCCCAACAAGGCCCACGGCCTCACCGGGGTGCGGTCGGGGTATCTGGTGGCCCCTTTGGACCTCACCCACTTCAGGAACCTGGCCCCTAGCTGGCCGGTCTCCGCCTACGGGGAGGCCCTCCTTCGGGGGCACCTAGACCCCTTGGCCCGGGCCTGGCTCGAGGCGAGCCGCAAAGACCTCCAACGCCTGAGGCGGCTTCTGGCCAAGGGGCTTAGGGGGCTTGGGCTGGAGGTGCGGGAAAGCCCCGCCAACTTCCTCCTGGTGCGGGTGGGCAAGGCCACCCAGGTGGCCCGGGCCCTGAGGGAGCGGGGCATCCGGGTGCGGGACGCCACCAGCTTCGGCCTTCCGGAGTGGCTCAGGCTCTCCGCCCAGCGGGAGGAGGCCACACAGGCCCTCCTGGAGGCCCTAGAGGAGGTTCTCGCCGGGGTCGGGGTAGACTGAGGGGGTGGAGGCCGGCCTGAAGGCCTACCCGGAGGAAGCCGCAGCGCGGCTTAGGGGTGCTCTGGACCTCGAGGCCCTCTACCCCTTCGGCTCCCACGCCCGGGGCACGGCAGACCCCCGCTCGGACCTGGACCTCCCGGTGGTGGCCAGGACCCCCCTCCCCCCGTTGGCGCGGATCGGCTTGGTTCTGGAACTCCTCAGGGATGCACCCCTCCCCGTGGAGGCCATCGTCCTGACCCCGGAGGAGCTTTTGGAGAGACGGGGCCTCCCTGAGGAAGAGGCCCCCTACCTGAAGAGCCTCCTGCCCCAGGCCCTGGACAAGCTCCACATCCCCACCCGCTACCCCGATGCCCTCCCGGGGCTCACGCCCCAGGAGGCCTATACGGAGGAAGGGGCAAGGAAGGCCCTAGAGGATGCCCAGGCCATCCTGGAGGCCGTGGAGGTGCGCCTTGGGCAGGGCTAGGGCCCTCATCGTCTGGGGCACGGGAAGCGGCGTGGGGAAAAGCCTCCTCGCGGCGGGTCTCCTCCGCCACTTCAGGAGGCTTGGGGTCCGGGCCGCCCCCTTCAAGGCCCAGAACATGGCCAACCACGCCCGGATTGGCCTTGGGGGGGAGATGGCGAGCGCCCAGTGGCTCCAGGCCCTGGCCGCGGGGGCCGAGCCCGAGGTGCGGATGAACCCCGTTTTGGTCAAGCCCTTTGGGGAGCGGGGGGCCCAGGTGGTGGTCCTGGGAAAGGTGGACCCCTTCCTCTCGGGGCTTTCCTGGAAGGAGCGCAGGGCCCACCTCGAGGCCCCCATCCGGGAGGCGCTGGAGGGGCTCCTTTCGGAGTACGAGCTCCTGGTCCTCGAGGGGGCGGGGAGCCCGGTGGAGCGCAACCTTTGGCCCGACCTCCCCAACCTCAAGGTGGCCCAGTGGGCGGAGGCCCAGGCCCTCCTGGTGGCGGACGTGGACCAGGGCGGGGCCCTGGCGGCGCTCTACGGCACCTGGGCCCTCCTCGGGGAGCACCGGGAGAGGCTTTTGGGCTTCGTCTTCAACAAGTTCCGGGGGGACCTGGGGCTCCTTGAGCCCGCCTACGGCCTCCTCCGGGACTGGACCGGGGTGGGGGTCCTGGGCACCCTGCCTATGCTCCCCCTCTCCCTCCCCGAGGAGGACGGGTTCCGCCACCGCCTGGAAGGGGGAGAGGGCCCGAAGGTGGCCATCCTCCGCTACCCCCACGCGGCCAACCTGGACGAGTTCTGGCCCCTGGGGGAGGTGGCCCGGCCCCGCTACGCCCAAGACCCCAAAGAGGCCGAGGGGGCGGACCTCCTCATCCTCCCGGGAAGCCGCCTCCCGGCCCGGGACCTCCCCTGGCTTCGGGCCTTCCTCCCCGTGATCCGCGGGCACCTGGAGGCGGGCAAGCCCCTCCTCGCCGTCTGCGGCGGGGCAGAGATGCTCTCGGAGACCCTCGTGGACGAGGAGGGGGTGGAGGAAAAGGGGGTCTTCCCCGGGCTCGGCCTCCTGCCCTACAGGGTCCGGATGCGCCCGGAGAAGACGGTCCTGAGGCGGCGGGTGCGCCTGGAGGGGCTTTCGGGGTACTGGGGGAGGCTCAACGGCCTCGAGGCGGAGGGGTACGAGATCCACCACGGGGAGGGGCTCCCCCTCCTCCACCAGGAGGGAAGCCTCCTCACCACCTGGCTCCACGGCCTCCTGGAGGACCCGGGGGTGCAACGGGCCCTCTTCGGCAGGGAGGCGAGGGGCCTGGAGAAGGCCCTGGACGCCCTGGCGGACGCTCTGGAGCGGCACCTGGACCTGAAGGCCCTCCACCGGGCCCTGGGCCTCACGGGAAGGGTCCACCCGAGCCCCGCCCCCAAGCCCCCAGACCCCCCGCCAAAGCCCGGCCTGGTCCTCGTCCTGGGGGGGGCGAGGAGCGGCAAGAGCCGCTTCGCCCAACGGCTCGCCGGGCCCTTCGCCACCCTCATCGCCACCGCCGAGGCCAGGGACGAGGAGATGGCGGCGCGCATCGCCCGCCACCGGGCCGAGCGCCCCCCCACCTGGGAGACCCTGGAGGAGCCCCTAGACCTGGTAGGGGCCCTGGAGAGGGCCCGCCACCCCACGGCGGTGGTGGACTGCCTCACCCTCTGGGTGGCGAACCTCCTGGAAAGGGGCCTGGACCCCCTGGCCGAGGCCCGGAGGTTCCTCCAGGCCGCCCGGGAAAGCGGCAAGCGGGTGATCCTGGTCTCCAACGAGGTGGGCCTGGGCATCGTCCCCGAAAACCCCCTGGCCCGACGCTACCGGGACCTCCTGGGGGAGGTGAACGCCCTCCTGGCCCAGGAGGCCGAGGTCTACCTGATGGTGGCGGGAAGGCCCCTGCGCCTAGGCCTAGACGGCCCCCCCAAGGCTTAGGAACTTCGCGCGAGGGCCTCCCAGGCCGCCTCGGTGGGCCCAAACCCATGCCGCTTCTCCTCCAGGGCCTTCCTACCCCCGGGGTCCGCCCGGCCGGAAGAGGGCCTTCCCCCGGGCCCCCAGGGCCTCCCCCCAGGCCTCCAGGGGGAAGATCCCCCCCACGAGGCCCTCGAGGCCCCCTAACCCCGGGAGGAGGGCCACGGCCTCCTTGAACTCCTCCCGGGTGTAGGTGTAGCTCCCCAGGAGGCCCACCTCCTTGAACCAGAAGGGGGAGAGGTCGGCCCATTCCAGCCCAGGGGCCCCGAGGAGGAGAACCCTTCCCCCCTCCTCCGCCAGGGCCAGGGCCTCGCGGAAGCCCTTCCCGCTCCCTGAGGCCTCCACCACCGCCGGAAACCCTCCCCGGTGGCCCTCAAAGAGGAGGTAGCGGTAGCGCCTGGCCCTTTCCCGTAGGGCCTCCCTGGCGCTCCCATAGACCCGGTCCGCCCCGAAGGCCCTGGCCCTTTCCCCCTGGTGGCGGTACTTGGCCACGGCGTGGACCCTCCCCGAAAACCCCAGGGCGCGGAGGAGGTGGGCCGCCATGAGGCCGATGGTGCCCATGCCGAGGACGAGGACCTCCTCCGGCCAAGGCCCGAGCTTCCTAAGCCCCCGGAGGACCACGGCCAGGGGCTCGGCCAGGACCCCCCGCTCGTCCGGAACCCCGTCCGGGATGGGGTAGAGGCGCTCCTCCCGGGCCAGGACCCACTCCCCCCACCCCCCGGGGAGGTCCCGGTTGTAGCCCAGCATCCCCGGGGCCAAAGGGCCCTCGGCCACGTTCTGGCAGAGCCCCTCCTCCCCCCGCTGGCACATGGGGCAGGGAGGGAGGCCCCGGTCGGCGCAGGCCAGGAGGGGGTTCACCGCTACCCGCGTCCCCTCTACCTCCCCCAGGATCTCGTGGCCGAGGACGGCGGGGAAGGAGAAGAAGGGGCTTATCGTGGGGGGGCTTTTCCCGTAGAGGAGGGCCAGGTCCGAGCCGCAGACCCCAGCGAGGCGGACCCGGACCTTATGGAAGCCGGGTCTTTCGGGGAGGGGCACCTCCTCTAGCCTCAGGGGAAGGAGCCCCGGGGGAAACCGTTTCCCCAGGAGCCTGGCCCCGAGGAAGCGGGGGAGGGAGGGGCGTAGCGGAGGGCCCTCATGCCATGGGCACGGTGCGGATGAGCCGGCCCTCAATCCGCTCCAGGATCTCGTCCAGGCTGCGGCCGGTGATGGTGAGGCCGTGGTTCTTGAGGCCCACCACGGCCCGGGTGGGGTCGGGGGCCTCCCGCACCTTTTCCGCCACCGCCTGGGCGAGCTCGTAGGTGCCGCAGGGGTAGTTGAAGGGGGTGGCGGGGACCCCTTCCATCCAGGCGTGGACGTGGAGGATGGCCCCCACCCCCGGGTGCTCCCGGTAGATCATCCAGTGCTCAATGGCGTCCACGCTGACCCGCCTGGGCTCCACGTGGGGGGGGACGGAGAGGAGGATGGCGTTTTTCTCGGGGTCGTAGTCCTTCACCATGAGGATGTCCCGGCCCACCTCCTTGAGGTTCGCCTTGTCCACCCCGCTCGCCGACATCCAAAAGCGCCTCTCGTCCTTGCGCACGGAGAGGTTGCCGTAGGAGAGCCCCCCGATGCCGTAAAGCCGCTTCACGTGGCGGAGGTCCTCGGGGGAGAGGATCTCCTCTATGGGGAAGGGCGCGGGGAGGAGGTCCCAGGCCTTGAGCTTCCTCCCAGCCCGGTACATGCTCTCCGTAAGCTCGTCTCCTCCCCAGAGCTCGGGCTCCAGGTCGGGCAGGAAAAGGTTGTTGATGACCAGGCGGCTACAGGCGATGGGCCTAAGGCGGGCCGCCACCCGCTCGTGGAAGCCCTCCCCCTCCCTCTCCCGGTAGTGGCCCAGCTCCAGGGTGAGGAAGGCCACCCCCTCCCCGGGCACGTAGGCCAGGAGGACGTTGGAAAGGGCCCGGACCAGGTAGGGGTAGAGCTCCCTAAGGGGGTCCTCGGGGAACCAGGGAAGCTCCAGCACCGAGGCCACGAAGGTGGCCTGGGCCTTGCGCCTGTAGGGTTTAGGGGCTTCCGGGGCGATGGCGTTCAGGACCAGGTTGGGGGCCTCGGCCTCAGGGTTCAAGCGGAAGCCCTGGGCCTCGAGGGCCCTCCCCACCCCCTCCAGAAGCCCTCGGACCTTGGGTGTCGGCTCGCCGTAGACCAGGTATTCCCACATGACGCCTCCTTGTCCTGCCCGTAAGCCTACCGCATACTGGGCCCATGGCGGAAGCTTTATCCTCGGGAAGGGTACCCTTCTCCGGCCTAAGGGTAGGGCACTTCACCGACCGCGAGGCCCTCACGGGGTGCACGGTGCTCCTCCTGGAGGAAGGAGCCATCGCGGCGGTGGACGTGCGGGGGGCGGCCCCGGGGACCCGGGAGACGGACCTCCTGGCCCCGGAAAACACGGTGGAGAGGGTCCAGGCCCTCCTCCTCACCGGGGGAAGCGCCTTCGGGCTGGGAGCGGCCGAGGGGGTGGTGCGCTACCTCCGGGAGAGGGGCCAAGGGTTTCCCACCCCCGCGGGGCCGGTGCCCATCGTCCCCGCCGCCGTGCTCTACGACCTGGGGCGGGGGAGGGTTTTCCGCCCACCCGATGGCGAGGCGGGGTACCGGGCCGCCCTGGCCGCGGGGGAGGCGGTGGCCGAGGGGAGCGTGGGGGCGGGGACCGGGGCCCTTTCGGGCGGGGTGAAGGGGGGAGTGGGGGTGGCGGGCTTTCGTCTGGAGGAGGGGTATGGGATCTGGGCCCTGGTGGCGGTGAACAGCCTGGGCCGCCCCTTTGACCCCCTGACGGGGAGGCTCTACGCCGAGGCCCTCCTCGGGGAGGAGCAGGCCCTCCTCCCGGACCTCTCCCGCTACCGGGGCTTCCCTGAGGACTACCGCTACCCCTTCCTCCCCGGGCAGAACACCACCTTAGGCCTCGTGGTCACGGACGCCCCCCTCAGCAAGGCCCAGGCCAGGCGCCTGGCCATGATGGCCCAGGACGGGATCGCTCGGGCCATAAGGCCCGCCCACACCCCCCTGGACGGGGACCTGGTCTTCGCCTTGGCCCTAGGGGGCGGGCAAGGGGTGGGGCTTCCCCTCCTCCTCCGCCTCGGGGCCTACGGGGCCGACGCCCTGGCCCGGGCCATCGCCCGGGCGGTCCTCCTGGCGGAGGGGCTGGGCCTTCCCACCTACCGGGCGCTAGCGGCCGGGGAAGGGGCTTAGGAGGGCCTCCACCTGGAAGACCTCCGCCCCCCGGCGCACGGTGAGGGTGACCCGGTCCCCCACCTGGTAGCGGCGTACCTCCCGAAGGAGGTCCTCAAAGCCGTTCACCGAAACGCCGTTCACCTCGAGGATCACGTCGGGCACCCCGCCGGACTCCAGGCCCCTTAGCCCCGCCTTCTGGGCGGCCCCGCCCGGGACCACCTCCCCCACCACCACCCCCCCAGGGGGAAGGCCCAGGTCCCGGGCGAGCTCGGGGGTCAGGGCCCTGGGGCCCCGGAGGCCCAGGTAGGGCCAGTAGGTCCGCTCCCCCCTCTCCAGGGCCGAAAGGACCTCCCCCCGGCCGAAGAGGGGGGTAAAGTAGCTACGGAAGCCCGCCTCCGTCTGGCCGATGGCCACGGCCACGCCCAGCACCCTGCCCTCCGCATCCAGGAGCGGCCCCCCGGAGTCCCCGGGGGCCAGGGGGAGGGAGGTCTCCACCAGCCCCTGGGGGAGGAAGGCGGAGGGGCTCACCTCGAGGCCGACGACCCGGCCGTAGCGGGGAGCGATGAACTGGCCCCGGCCGTTGCCGATGTGGAGGAGGGCCTCCCCCACCTGCGGCCGCCTTGCCGTCTCCAGGGGAAGGGGAGAGGCGGGCGGGGTGGCCCCCGTGGCCAGGACCGCCAGGTCCAAGGGCTCGGCGAAGCCCAGGAGGCGGGCCTCCGCCCGGGTGCGGTTGGCCAGAAGGAGGGTGAAGGGTTCCCCCTCCGCCACCACGTGGTAGGCGGTGAGGACCAGGCCCGGGGCGTAGAAGAAGCCCGTGCCCCGCCCCCCCTCAGGGCCCTCTATGCGGAGCACGGCGGGGTGGGCCCGGGCATAGACCCTCTGGAGGACCTCCGGGTTCGCCTGGGCGGGCTCGGCCCAGAGGACGGAAGGGCCCCTGGTGAGGAGGGCGTTCAGGGCCAGGAGCAGGGGCACGAGGAGGAGCAAACCCCACAGTCTGCGCATAGACCCATTTTGGTTCCCGAGGTGGAAAAAGAGGGTAGCCCCAGGCACGTTGGGGCCGACGCCAAAGGGGGGGCCGGCGCCTCTCCTGAAGGGCAGGAAAGGGGTTAGGCAAAGTCCTTACTGCCCCACTTTTCCCCACGCCATCTTCCCCTAGGCTTAGGGCATGCGCGGCGTCACCGTTCTCCTCTTTCTGGGGTTCCTGAAGGCAGCGGCCCTCGCCCCCGGGGACAGGGCTCCCATCCTCGAGGCCCAGGACAGCTACGGCCGCCCCGTGGACTTCAGGGGAAGCTACGTGGTCCTCTGGTTCTACCCCAAGGCCAAGAGCCCCGGGTGCACCGCCCAGGCCAAGCGCTACTCCGAGCTCCATGAGGCCTTCGCCCGCCTGGGAGCCCGGATCTACGGGGTGAGCCACGACCCCGCCAAGGAGCAGTGCGAATTCGTGGAGAAGCTCTCCCTCAAGGGGGGGATGATCCCCGACCGCGATGGCCGCCTGGCCAGGGCCTACGGGGTCCGGAGCCTCTTCGGCTTTTACAGCCGGGACACCATCCTCATCAACCCGGAAGGGCGCATAGAGCGGATCTGGCGAGGTGTCAACCCCTTCCAGGACGCGGACACCGTCCTCGCCTATCTCCAGGAAAGGGTCCGCTAGGGGGCCTCTCATCCAAGGGCCTTAAGATGTAGGGCGTGTACGCCCTCCGCGAGGCCCTGAGGCAGATCCTCCGCCACCCCACGGCCAGCCTCGCCACCTTTTTCACCGCCTTGGTCTCCTTCGCCCTCCTCTACTTCCTGGGCCTGCTCCTCTGGAACCTGGAAAGGGTGGTGCAGGGGTTGGAAAGGGAGCTGGAGGTGGCGTCCTTCCTGCGACCGAACGCCGATGTGGAGGCCCTCCTCGCGGAGATCCAGGCCTGGCCCGAGGTGAGTGCGGTCCGCCTGCAGACCAAGGAGGAGGCCCTGGCCCAGCTGGTCCTGGACTACTCCTACCTGGCCGAGGCCAAGGATCTGGTGGAAAACCCCCTCCCCGACACCCTGCGCCTGCGGCTCAACACCCCCGAGGCGGTGCGGGACGTGGCCCAGCGCCTCAGGGCCCTTCCCGGGGTGGAGGGAGTAGAGTATGGGGGAGAGCTCACCGAGCGCCTGGTGCAGGTGCTCTCGGGGAGCCGCCTGGCCATGGCCCTCCTGGTGGGGCTACTCCTCCTCAACACCTTCTTCAGCGTGATGGGGGCGATCCGCCTCTCCTTGGAAAGCCGCAAGGAGGCCCTGGGCATCATGCTCCTGGTGGGGGCCACCCGGCGCTTCGTCCAGGCCCCCTTTGTCCTGGAAGGGGTCCTCCTCACCCTAACCGCCGGCGTGCTGGCGGTGCTGGCGGGGGGAGGGCTCTACCTGGGCCTGGCCCGGGCCCTCCAAGGCCTCCTCCCCTTCCTGCCCGTGCTGGGCCAGGAGGACCTCCTGCGGACCGCCCTCCTGGTCTTCTTGCTAGCCACCCTTTTGGGGGCGGGCGGGGCCTACATGGCCAGCCGGGCCCACCTAAAGGAGGTCTAGGATGAAACGCAGCCGCTGGCTTGTCCTTATCCTCGCCCTCTCCGGAGGCCTCTGCCCCCAGATGGGCCATCTGGCCGTGGGGCAGGACCTTCCCGCCCAGGAGAGGCGGGTGCGGGACCTCGAGGCCGAGATCGCCCGGGCACAGAGGCTGGAGAGGGAGGCCCAAGCCCGCATCCAGGCGCTCAACCGGGAGCTGGCCCGCCTCTCCCAAAGGGTAGAGAACCTCCTCCGGGAAAAGGAGCGCCTGGAAGGGGAGATC
Organism: Thermus sediminis; assembly: GCF_003426945.1. Lineage (NCBI taxonomy): Bacteria > Thermotogati > Deinococcota > Deinococci > Thermales > Thermaceae > Thermus > Thermus sediminis. The sequence goes on along the minus strand of NZ_QURO01000004.1, from coordinate 1,864,669 downwards.
GCCCGTCTGGAGAGGGAACGGGCGGACCTCCGCCGGGAGATCGCCCGCCTGGAGGGGGCGGTGCGCGAGGTCGAGGCCCGCATCCAGAAGCTAGAGGGGGATCTGGCCGCGCTCAAGAAGCGCCTCGAGGGCCTCATGCGAAGCCTCCACCGGGAGCGGGCTGGGCGCTACCTTCCCCTCCTCCGGGCCGAGTCCTTCACCGACCTGGCCGTGCGGGCCAGGTGGGTGGGGTACATCTCCCAGCAGGACGCCGACCTGGTGCGCCGCTTCCAGGCCACCCTCAAGGCCCTGACAGAGGAGAGGGAGCGCCTTCGCCTCCTCCTTGCCGACCTCTCGGCCAAGGAGAGGAGCCTGGGGCAAACCCAGGCCAGGCTGGAAGGGGAGCGGGGGAATCTGCTTTCTACCCTGGCGGCCTTGCGCCGGGAAGAGGAGGGCAATAGAGCCCTCCTACGGGCCGCCCTAAGCGAGCGGGAACGCCTGCAAGGCGCCCTGGCCCAGATGCAGGCCCGGGTCCTGGCGGAAAGGCAACGCCTCCAGGAACTCAGGCGGCAGGAGGAGGAAAGGCGGCGCCAGGAGGAGCAGAGGCGGCGGCAGGCCGCCCTGAGGCCCCCCCAGGTGGTGATCCCTCCCCCTCCCCTCCCCGCCGCCGTGGGCCGCCTGGCCTTCCCCGTACCCGGGGGGAGGGTGGCCGTGCCCTACGGTCAAGAGGGGGCCTTCCAGGTGATCGCCGGGCCGGGACCAGGCAGCCCGGTGCAGGCGGCCGCCGAAGGGTATGTGGCCGGCATCCTCTTCCTGCCCAACCTGGGGTACACGGTGATGCTGGTGCACACGGAAAGGCTATCCACCGTCTACACCAACCTGCAGGAACCCCTGGTGGCCGAGGGGCAGCGGGTGAGCCGAGGCCAGCTTCTGGGCCACACTGGGGGCGGCCTCCTCATCCGCCCCGAGGAGCTGGAGTTCCGGGTAGCGGTGCGGGTGGGCGGGGAAACCCGCTTTGTGGACCCCTCAGCCTACTACTGAAAGCCTGGGGGAAGGCCCCTAAAGGCCTTCCCCCAAAACCTAGGGGTTCAGGCGGGCTCGATGAGGCCGTAGTTCCCGTCCCTCCGGCGGTAGACCACGTTGATCTCCTCGGTCTGGGCGTTGCGGAAAACAAAGAAGTCGTGCCCCAGGGCCTCCATCTGGAAAACCGCCTCCTCCGGGTCCATGGGCCTCATCTCAAAGCGCTTGACCCGGACGATCTGGGGGCCTTCCTCCTCCTCGGGCTTGCGCAGGGCCTCGAGGTCCCGCACCTCGGGGGGAGGAGGACCCTGGTAGGAGTGGCGCTTGCCCACAAAGCGGCGCTCCCGAAAGCGCTTAAGCTGGGTCTCCAGCCGATCCACCATGCGGTCAATGGCGGCGTAGAGGTCCTGGTCCTCCTCCTCCACCCGCACCAGCCCCCCGGGGAGGTCCAGCTGGACCTCGGCCTTGGCCTTGCGCCCCACGTGAGGGCTATTCGCCAGGGAGAGGACCACCTTGGCCATAAGCTCGCCGTTTTGGTAGCGGTCCAGCCGGGAAAGCTTCTTCTCCACGTAGCCCCGGATGGCGTCGGTGATCTCCAGGTTGCGGCCGATGAGCTTGTAGACGTTCATGTCTCCTCCTTTCCGCCCCGGCTAGGGCTTTCCCTTACCCTCATGCTACCACCTTCTCCGGGACGCTCGTCCCGCACCACCTGGCCTGCCCTCAGCACCACCACCCGGGCCGGGTAGGCCTCCAAGAGCTCTCGGCTGTGGGTGGCCACCACCACCGTGGCCCCTCTCTGGTGGGCCGCCTTGAGGATCTCCAAGACCTGGAGGGCGTTTTCGGGGTCCAGGTTGCCCGTGGGCTCGTCGGCCAGGATCACCGGGGGATCCATGAGGAAGGCCCGGGCCAGGGCCACCCGCTGGGCCTCCCCCACGGAAAGCTCCTCGGGGAAGGCCCGCTTCTTGTGGACCAGGCCCACCCGGCGCAAAGCGGTGGCGATGCGTTCCGGCCACTCCTTTGGGGGTACCCCCTGGACCTGGAGGACGAAGGCCAGGTTTTCCTCCACGGTCATGTCCGAAAGGAGGCGGTGGTCCTGGAAGACCATGCCGATGCGGCGGCGGTGGAGGGCAATCCCGTCCCCTCTTAGGGCCTTCAGGTTCTGCCCCGCGAAGTAGACCGCCCCCTGGGTGGGCACGAGCCGCCTAAGGATGATGGCGAGGAGGGTGGACTTCCCCGCCCCGGAGTGGCCCACCACGTAGACGAACTCCCCCTTTCTGACCTCGAGGCTCACCCCGTAAAGGGCCTTGGTCCCCGTGCGGGGGTACTCGAGGCTCACCCGGTGGAAGGCGATCATGGCCCCACTATATAGCCGGTCACGGTTTCCCCTCACCCAGGGGCGCTATAGTGATCTAAGAGTGAGGGAGAAGATGAAGCGGAACGCGTGGCTCATCGCGGGGTTGGGGATCCTGGCCGCCCTAGTCTACGCCCAGCTCCCCCGCCCCCAGGCGGAAAGCCTCCTGCAGAACGCCAACGGTCAGGCCCTTCTGGAGGTCTACCAAAGGATCCAGCAGGACTACCTGGAGCCCTTGCCTAGGGAAAGGTTGAACGCCCTTCTGGAAGGCGCCATTGGGGGTATGATCTCCTCCCTGAAGGACCCCTTCACCAGTTACTCCCCCCCCCAGCGGGCAAGCCTCCGTCAAGAGGACCTCCGGGGGGAGTTCTTCGGCATCGGGGCCACCCTCTCCCCCGCCAACCCCGACGGCACCGGGGCCAGGATCATCGGGGTGATGAGCGGGCTTCCCGCCCAGAGGGCCGGGATGCGGGCAGGGGATGTGATCCTCGAGGTGGACGGGGAGGACGTGACGGGCCTTCCCCTGCAGGAGGTGGTGGCCCGCATCCGGGGCCGGGAGGGGACCAAGGTCACCGTCAAGGTGCGCCGGGAAGGCGTGCCCGCTCCTTTGGTCTTTGAGCTGATCCGGGAGAGGGTGGAGATTATCGCCGTTTCCACCGGGAGGATCGGGGACGTGGGCTACATCGCCCTGGAGACCTTCGGCAACTTCAGGGTGGAGGACCAGCTCAAGAAGGCCATCGAGGAGCTGAAGGCCCAAGGGATCAGGAAGCTCATCTTTGACCTCCGGGACAACTCCGGAGGCCTCCTAGACCAAGGGTGCGCCGTGGCCAGCGCCTTCCTCCGGGAGGGGCCCATCGTCTACACCCGCACCCGGAACCTCACCCGGGTCTGGTGCGAGGCCTCGGGCAGGCCCCTCTGGGACGGCCCCATGGTGGTCCTGGTGAACGGGAACTCCGCTTCCGCTAGCGAGATCGTGGCCGGGGCCCTGCAGGACTACGGCCGGGCCCAGGTGATCGGGGAGAGGACCTTCGGCAAAGGGGTGGGCCAGACTCCCTACACCCTGGCCAACGGGGGGGAGCTCACCCTGGTCACCTTTGAGTGGCTCACGCCCAAGCGCCGGGCCATCAACAAGGAAGGCTTGAAGCCGGACATTGAGGTCAAGGACACCAGGCTGCCTACCCCCTTCTCCATCCAGGGGGTGGGGGCTCCGCCGGGGGCGGAGGTGACTGTGACCGTGAACGGCAGGACGGTGAGGATGGAGGCCGACGCCGAGGGCAAGTTCAGCTACGCCGAGCCCCAGCGCCAGCGCCCCCTGCCCGAGGAAAGGGGCCGGGCGGTCTTGGATCTGGAGGAGGACGCTATCCTCAGAAAGGCCCTGGAAGTGCTAAACGGGCGGTAGCGGAAAAGGCTTCGGAGGCTGGGCCTCTCCCGGCCCGCCTCTTTACTCTTTACTTGACGACCGCCCCGGCGGGGATGTCCCCGTCCACGGTCACCAGGACCAGGTCCTCCCCCTCCTGGGCCGCCAGGATCATGCCCTGGCTCTCCACGCCCCGGAGCTTGGTGGGCTTGAGGTTGGCCACCAGGACCACCTTCCTCCCCACAAGGTCCTCGGGGCGGTACCACTGGGCGATCCCGGAGACCACGGTGCGCTCCTCGTTCCCCAAGGAAAGCCTAAGGACCAAAAGGCGGTCGGCGTTCGGGTGCCTCTCGGCGGCCACCACCTGGGCTACGCGGAGCTCCACCTTGGCGAACTCCTCCAGGCTGATCGTTTTCCTTTGCGTCGCTTCCACCCTCTCCTCCTTCCCCTTGGGGAAGAGGACCGGGGCCTCTTCGGGGATGGGCCTGGGCCTGGAAAGCCCCCAGCGCTCGGCGTCCTCCAGGCGCACCTCCTCCTCGAGGCCTAGGGCCCGCCTAAGCTCCGCCATCTTGTCCGGCATGGCGGGGGTAAGGAGGATGGAGGCAATCCTCAAGCCCTCCACCACCCGGTAGAGGACCGCCTGGGCCTCCTTGGGGTCCTTCTTGTGGAGCTCCCAGGGCCGCCTCTCGTTGAGGTAGCGGTTGAGCCCCTTCACGTAGGCCATGGCCTCCTCGAGGGCCACGTGGAATTTAAGCTCCCGCACCAAGGGCCTCAGGCGCGCCGCAAGCCCCGTCCCCTCCTCCAGCTCCTCCCCTGAAGCGGGCTCGGGGATGCGCCCCTCGGCGAAGCGGAGGAGCATGGCCCGGGTGCGCTGGACCAGGTTCCCCAGGTCGTCGGCCAGGTCCGCCTCGTACCGGGTCCTCAGGGCCTCCTCGCTCACCGGGGTGTCCTGGCCGTAGGGGATCTCCCTAAGGAGGTAGTAGCGGAGGGCGTCCCGCCCGTACCGCTCCAGGAGGGCGAAGGGGTCCACCACGTTCCCCAGGGTCTTGGACATCTTGCGCCCGTCCGGCCCCAGGAGGAACCCCCCCACGTTCAGGTGGCGGTACATGGGGAGGCCCGCCGCCTTCAGCATGGTGGGCCAGAAGACGGCGTGGGGCTTGAGGATGTCCTTGCCGATGAGGTGCCAGGCGTGGGGCCAGAAGGCCTGGTACCTCTCCCCCTTGGGGTAGCCCAGGGCGGAAACGTAGTTGAGGAGGGCGTCAAACCACACGTAGGTCACGTGGCCCTCATCCCAGGGCAGGGGGATGCCCCAGGGGACCCGGGACTTGGGCCGGGAGATGGAGAGATCCCCGATGGGCTCGGCGAGCATGGCGAGGACCTCGTTCCTATACCCCTCGGGGCGGATGAGGTCGGGATGGGCCTGGAGGTAGTCCAGGAGCCAGTCCCGGTACCTCTCCATGCGGAAGAAGTAGTTCCCCTCCCGCCTCCTTTCCACGGGGCGGCCGTGGACGGGGCACAGGCCTTCGGAGAGCTCCTTCTCCGTGTAGAAGCGCTCGCAGGAGACGCAGTAAAGCCCCTCGTACTCCCCGTAGTAGATGTCCCCGGCCTCGTAGACCTTCTTCAGGACCAGCCGCACCACTTCCTTGTGCCTCTCCTCCGTGGTGCGGATGAAGTCGTCGTAGGCGATGCCCAGGAGCTCCCAGGCCTTGCGGAAACGCTCCGAAACCCGCTCCACGAAGGCCTTGGGGTCCTCCCCTGCCCTTTCCGCCGCCCGGTAGACCGTCTCCCCGTGCTCGTCCGTGCCCGTGAGGAAGTGGGTCTGGTAGCCGTCTAGGCGGTGCCAGCGGGCCAGGAAATCGGCCACCACCGTGGTGTAGGCGTGGCCCAAGTGGGGCTCGGCGTTCACGTAGTAGATGGGAGTGGTCACGTAGAAGACCTTCTCCATGCGCCCTCCTCCCGCTTCACGGCGAGAGCTCCTCCACCCCCATAGGCCCGCCGATCAGGGCCCGGGTGGCCAGGCCCACGAAAAGCCCGGTCTCCACCACGCCGGGGATCTCCAGGAGGGCCCTGTGCAGGCCCAAGGGGTCGCCGATGGGGCCGAAGCGGCAGTCGGCGATGAGGTGGCCGCCCTCGGTGAAGTAGAACTCGTCCCCGTCCATGCGAAGCGCTGGCTCCCCCCCCAGGCGGGCGATGGCCCTCAGGGTAGCCTGGTGGCCAAAGGGGATGATCTCCACCGGCACCACCCCCCGGCCCAGGACCGGGACCTTCTTGGTGTGATCGGCGATGACGATGAACTCCTTGGCCACGCTCTCCACGATCTTCTCCCGCAAAAGGGCTCCCCCCAGGCCCTTGATGAGGGCGAGGTCGGGGGCGATCTCGTCCGCCCCGTCAAGGGCCAGGTCCACCCCCTCCGGGGGGAGGTCTATGAGGGGGATCCCCTCCCTCAGGGCCAGGTCCCGGGTGGCCTCGGAGGTGGGGACGCCCCTAACCCCCCTAAGCTCCCCCTCCCGGAGGCGGCGGGCGAGCTCGAGGATGGCGTAACGGGCAGTGGAGCCGGTGCCCAGGCCCACCACCATGCCGTCTTGCACGTAGGCGACGGCGGCGTGGGCGGCCTCCTTCTTGTAGACCTCGAGGGGCCTCTCCACTCACGTCCCCTTCTGGAGGACCTTGAGGGCCTCAGCCACCTCCTCCGCGTGGCCCTCTGGGGAGACCTTGCGCCACACCTTGGCTACCTGCCCCTCGGGGTCTATAAGGAAGGTTTGGCGCAGCACCCCCTCGTACTCCTTACCGTAGAGGTTCTTCTTCCCCCAAGCCCCGTAGGCCAGGATGGCCTGGCGCTCGGGGTCGGCGAGGAGGGGGAAGTTCAGGCCGTACTTCTCGGCGAAGCGGCGGTGGCTCTCCACGTCGTCGGCGGAAACCCCCAGCACCACGGCCCCAAGGACCTGAAGGTCCCCCATGCGGTCCCGGAAGCCGCAGGCCTCCTTGGTGCACCCAGGGGTGTCGTCCTTGGGGTAGAAGTAGAGGACCACCCACCGGCCCCGGTAGTCGGAAAGACGGTGGACCTTGCCTTCCTGGTCGGGCAGGGCGAACTCGGGGGCTAAAGTGCCTTCCATGCCCGGCATTATAGCTTGTAGCCGAAGCGGCGGAGGAGGTCCTTGCGCCAGGCCACCTCGGCCTCGTCCTCCACCCCCAGGGGCTTGAAGCCGTCCATCACCCCCAGGATGGCCCTTTGCTCCCCCTCCTCGGCCACCACCACCTTCAGGGGGTTGGCTGTGGCAGCAAAGATCCGGACCACCTCCGGGCAGGCCTTCACCGCATGGAGAACGTTGATGGGGTAAAACCCCTCGCCCAGGACGATGAGGAAGGCGTGCCCGCAGGCCAGGTTAAGGAGGTTCTTTACCGCGAGTTCGGTCAGGGCCTCGTCCGTGCCCGACCGGCGGATGAGGCGCTTGCCGCTGGCCTCGGAAAAGGCGAGGCCAAACCGGATGCCGGGGACGGCGGTCACCAGGGCCTCGTGCAGGTCCTCCACCGTCTTGATGAAGTGGGCCTGGCCCAGGATCACGTTCAGGTTCTCCGGCTTCTCTATGGGGACGACCCTAAGTTCCATGCCCCGATTTTATACTGGCCCCGTGCGGGCCTTGGAGGTCTTTCGGGTCTTCTTGGGGCTGGGCCTCACCTCCTTCGGCGGGCCCCTGGCCCACCTTGGCTACTTCCACCAGGCCCTGGTCCGGCGCCGGGGCTAGCTCTCGGAGGAGGCGTACGCCCAGCTCGTGGCCCTCTGCCAGGCCCTGCCCGGCCCCACCAGCTCCCAGGTGGGGATGGCCTTGGGCCTCCTCCGCGCCGGCCCCCTAGGCCTGGTGCTCGCCTGGCTGGGCTTCACCCTGCCCTCGGCCCTCCTCCTCTTCCTGGTGGGGGTGGGCCTGGAGGCCTTGGACCTACCTGCGGGGCTCCCCCAGGGGCTTCGGCTCCTGGCCCTGGCGGTGGTGGCCCAGGCGGTGGCCCAGATGGCGGCGAGCCTAGCCCCCGACCGGCCCCGCCTTGCCCTGGCCCTCCTAAGCGCCCTCCTCCTCGTCCTCTGGCCTGCGGGGCAGCTTGCCGCCCTCCTCCTGGCCGGCCTCTTGGGCCTCCTCCTGAGGGCATCCCCCCCACCCCAGTCACCCTCCCAGGCCCTCTCCCCCAGGGCCGGGGCCCTGGCCCTCCTCGCCTTCTTGGGCCTCCTCCTCCTCTTGCACCACCTCGCCCCCTCAGGGCCCGTCTGGGGCTTCCTCCACGGCCTGTACGTCGCAGGGGCCCTGGTCTTCGGCGGGGGGCACGTGGTCCTGCCCCTTCTGGAAGGCCGCCTGGTCCCGGGCTTCCTGGACGCCGGTTCCTTCCTGGTGGGCTATGGGGCGGCCCAGGCGGTTCCGGGCCCCCTCTTTAGCTTCGCCGCCTTCCTGGGGGCCAGGGCGGAGCTACCCCTCCCCACCCTCCTCGCCGCCCCCCTGGCCCTCCTCGCCCTTTCCCTGCCGGGGACCCTCCTCCTCCTGGCCGCCCTCCCCTTTTGGACCCGCCTGGGGCGAAGCCTCCTTCTGGGGCGGGCCCTCATGGGGGTCAACGCCGGGGTGGTGGGCCTCCTCCTCGCCGCCCTCTACGATCCCCTCTTCCTGGAGGCCGTTCGGGGCCGGATGGACTTTGCCCTCGCCCTCCTCCTCTACGGCCTTCTGCGGCTGGGGTTCCCCTCCTGGTCCTTGGGCCTTCTGGGGGCCACACTAGGGGCCTTGTTCCTCTGATACCATGCAAGGCATGGACGTCCTGGAGAAGGCCGTGGCCGGGGAGAGGCTTTCGGCTGGGGAGGTCCTAAGGCTCTTTGACCTCCCCCTCCCCGAGCTCGCCGCCGCCGCCCACGAGGTGCGCCTCAGGAAGGCCGACCCCCAGGTGGTCACCTTCCTCATAGACCGCAACATCAACTACACCAATATTTGCACCGTGGCCTGCGCCTTCTGCGCCTTCTACCGCACCAAGAGGCAGAAGGATGCCTACACCCTAAGCTTTGAGGAGATTGCGGAGAAGGTGGTGGAGCTCTACGGGGTGGGGGGAAGGCGGATCCTCCTCCAGGGCGGGGTGAACCCCGAGCTTCCCCTGGAGTGGTACCTGGACCTCCTCCGGTACCTAAAGGGGCGCTTCCCCGACCTGCGCATAGACGCCTTCAGCCCCGAGGAGATCCTGGGCTTGGAGAGGCTCACCGGGCTCAGGGCCGAGGCCCTGCTGGAGCGGCTCAAGGAGGCGGGCCTGGACGGGATGCCGGGGGCGGGGGCGGAGATCCTGGTGGACGAGGTGCGGCTCAAGGCAGCCCCTGCCCGCATCAAGACCCAGGACTGGTACCGGATCGTGGACGCCGCCCAGGCCCTGGGCCTCTACACCCTGGCCAGCATGGTCATCGGCTTCGGGGAGGGGAAGGAGGAGCGCACCGCCCACCTCCTGGGCCTGAGGGCCCAGCAGGACCGGGCCCTGGAGCGCTACGGCAACGGCTTTTCCGCCTTCGCCCTTTGGACGCTTCAGGTGGAGCACACCCGCCTCAAGGGGAAGGCCCCGGGGGCCACGGCCCACGAGTACCTGAAGACCCTGAGCGTGGCCCGCCTCGCCCTGGACAACTTCGCCCACTTCCAGGCCTCCTGGCCCACCCTGGGCTTCAAGGTGGCCCAGGCCGCCCTTTACTACGGGGCAGACGACTTCGGAAGCACCATGCTGGAGGAGAACGTGGTCTCGGCGGCGGGGGGCCACGGGCGCACCCACGCCACGGTGCGGGAGATCGTGCGCCACATCGTGGATGCGGGGTTCCGGCCCGCGGAAAGGGACCCGCTTTACCGCATCCTCCGCTACCCGGACCCCAAGGCCATCCTGGAGGCGCCCCTGGAGCTCCCCATGGCCTGAGGACCCCCCACCTGGGCCATACCCCTGGCGTCCGCGCCTTGAGCTTCGCCCCATACCGACGCCGGCCCAGGTGGTGGATGGGCCCTTCTTGGACCTCCAAGGCTTGCGCCGTGGCGGGAGGCTTGGATTGAGCCTAGAGGGTGGCCCCGCGCCCCGCCAGGAGGGGATACTCAGGAGGGGACGGGCCGCCTGAGCCCTTCCCGGATCTCCTCCAAGAGGGGCCTAAGGGGGCGGCCCGCCTCGAGGGCCTGGATGAGGGCGCTTCCCACCACCACCCCGTCCGCTAGCGCCGCCTGCTCGGCGGTGGCCCGCCCCGAGACCCCGAAGCCCAGGGCCACGGGGAAGGGGGTGGCTGCCCGGATCCGGGCCACCAGGTCCCGCACCTCCTCGGGAAGCCTTTCCCGCATCCCCGTGACCCCGGTCACGGAGACGGCGTAGACGAAGCCCGTGGCGTACCGGGTCACGGTCCGGATGCGCCCCTCTGTGGAGGTGGGGGCCAGGAGGAAGACGGTCTCCAGGCCGATCTCCTGGGCCAGGCGCACCAGATGGGGGTCCTCGTCCGGGGGGAGGTCGGGAAGGATGAGGCCCGTGGCCCCGGCCCCCTTGAAGAGGCTAAGGAAACGCTCCGGCCCCCAGGCCAGGACGGGGTTCAGGTAGGTCATGAGGAAGAGGGGCTTGTCCGTCAGGGAGCGCACCTCCTTGATGAGCTCCAATACCCCCTGAACGCTCATCCCCTTCTTCAGGGCCACCTCGCTCGCCCGCTGGATCACGGGGCCGTCCCCTAGGGGGTCGGAGTAGGGCAGGCCGATCTCCAGGAGGTCGGCAAAGGGCAGGACCTCCTCCACCGCCTCCAAGAAGCCCTCCCGGCTGGGGAAGCCCGCGGTGAGGTAGGGGATGAGGGCGGCCCGGCCCTGGGCCTGGGCCCTGGCGAAGGCCTCCCCCGTGGTCATACCTCCCCCCCTAGGAGGCGCATGGCCTCGGTCACGTCCTTGTCCCCACGGCCCGAGAGGTTGAGGACCACGATCTCTTCCTTCCCCATCTCCGGCACCACCTTGGCGGCGTAGGCGATGGCGTGGGCCGACTCCAAGGCGGGGAGGATGCCCTCCAGGCGGGAGAGGAGCTTGAAGCCCTCTAAAGCCTCCTCGTCGGTGACGCCCGCGTACTCCGCCAGGCCAGAATCGGCGTAGTAGCTATGCTCCGGCCCCACCCCGGGGTAGTCCAGCCCCGCGGAAACGGAATGGGCCGGGGTGATCTGGCCATCGTGGTCGTAGAGGAGGTACATGTAGCTCCCGTGCAGCACCCCCCGCTTCCCCGCCCCGATGCTGGCGGCGTGCCGCCCGCTACTGAGCCCCTCCCCCGCCGCCTCCACCCCGATGAGCCGGGGACGCTCCCCTTCCAAATAGGCGAAGGGGGCGAAGAGGCCGATGGCGTTGGAACCTCCGCCCACGGCGGCGATGAGGGCGTCGGGGTAGCGGCCGAAGCGCTCCAGGCTCTGCCGCTTCACCTCCTCCCCGATCACGCTCTGGAAGTCCCGTACCATCATGGGGTAGGGGTGGGGGCCCACCACCGAGCCCAGGATGTAGAAGGTGGTGCGCACGTTCGTGATCCAGTCCCGGATGGCCTCGTTGGTGGCGTCTTTTAGGGTGCGGCTCCCCGCGGCCACCGGGCGCACCTCGGCCCCCAGGAGCTTCATGCGGAAGACGTTCAGGGCCTGGCGCCTGACGTCCTCCTCCCCCATGTAGACCACGCACTCCAGGCCGAAGAGGGCGGCCACCGTGGCCACGCTGACCCCGTGCTGCCCCGCCCCCGTCTCGGCGATGACCCGCCTCTTGCCCATGCGCCGGGCCAGGAGGGCCTGGCCCAGGGTGTTGTTGATCTTGTGGGCCCCGGTGTGGAGGAGGTCCTCCCGCTTCAGGTAGACCTGGGCCCCGCCCCAGTACTCGGAAAGCCTCTTGGCGTGGAAGAGGGGGGTGGGGCGCCCGGCGAACTCCTTCAGGTAGTAGTCCAGCTCGGCCAAAAAGGCGGGGTCCCGCTTGGCCTCCCGGTAGGCGGCCTCCACCTCCTCGAGGGCCGGGATCAGGGTCTCCGGCACGTACCGCCCCCCGTAGGGACCGAAGCGGCCCCGGGCATCCGGCAGGGGAAAATCCGGCAGGGTAAGCATGCTCCTCTCCAAAAAGCCACCTGGCATCCCAAAGCCCGACCATTCTAAGCCCAATAGGCCCAAAGGCCAAGCCTAGGCTCGGTAGCGCCCTTGGGGCCACGTGAAGGCGAAGGGGGTCCTGGCCCGCATGCCCTAAGGGTAGCGGGGAAAGGGCAGGGAAACAAGTAGACTTAGGGGCATGGAGCGCATTCCCGTCCTGGACAAGGGCTTCGTGCGTCTGGTGGAGGCCATGGGGGACGATGCCGCTATCGTCCAGGCGGCCCGGGTCTCCTACGGCGAGGGCACCAAGACGGTGCGAGAGGACAAGGCCCTCATCGACTACCTCATGCGCCACCGCCACACCAGCCCCTTTGAGATGGTGGAGTTCAAGTTCCACGTCAAAGCCCCCCTCTTCGTGGTGCGCCAGTGGTTCCGCCACCGCACGGCGAGCGTCAACGAGATCTCCGGCCGCTACTCGGTGCTCAAGGAGGAGTTCTACGAGCCCCCGGCGTGGCGGAGGCAGGCCAAGAGGAACAAGCAGGGCTCGGAGGGTTTGTTGGCAGACGAAGAGGCTTCCCTTCTCCTAAAGGAGGTGGAGGCCAACGCCTACCAAGCCTACCGGGCCCTCCTCGCCAAGGGAGTGGCCCGGGAGATGGCTCGGATGGTCCTCCCCCTGAACCTTTACACGGAGTTCTACTGGAAGCAGGATCTCCACAACCTCTTCGGTTTCCTCAAGCTCCGCCTCGCCCCCGAGGCCCAGTGGGAGATAAGGCAGTACGCCAAGGCCATCGCCGAGATCGTCAAGGCCCGCGTGCCCTTGGCCTGGGGGAGTTTTGAGGAACACGCCCTCCACGGGGCGAACCTCTCCCGCACCGAGCTAGGGGCCCTGAGGGGCCTCCTGACCCCCGAGGTCTACGAGAAGGCCTTAAAGGAGCTTGGCCTTTCCGAGTCCCGCATTCAGGAAGCCTTGGAAAAGGTCTTCGGTCCCTAGGCGGGGAGGACGTCCGTCAGCTTCTTTCCCGTCTTTTCCTCCACCAGGCGGAAAAGCGCCTCCTCGGTGAGGGTAGGGACCCCCAAGGCGCGGGCCTTCTCCAGCTTGCTCCCCGGGCTTTCCCCCACCACCAGGAAGCTGGTCTTGCGGCTCACGGCGTCGGTCACCTTGGCCCCAAGCCGCCGGAGGAGAGCCTTCACCTCCTCCCTTGGCCGGGAAAGCTCCCCGGTGATGACGAAGCTGAGCCCCTTCAGGGCCTCCCCTTCCCGCTCCTTGGCCGCCATCTCCACCCCGGCCTCCCTCAGGCGGCGCACCAGGTCGCGGAAGGCGGGGTCCTTTAGGGTCTCCAGGATGGCCCTCGCGGTGAGCTCCCCCACCTCCTCCACCTCCAAAAGCTCCTCCAGGCTAGCCTCCTGGAGGTGGTCCATTTGCCCGAAGCGGAGGGCCAGGTTCCGGGCCAGGACCTCCCCCACCCCGGGAAGGCCCAGGGCGTAGAGGAGGCGCTCCAAGCCCCGCCCCTTGCTCTCCTCAATCTGGCGGAGGAGGTTCTGGGCGCTCTTCTCCCCCATCCTCTCCAGGCCCACCAGGTCCTCCTTCCCGAGGCGGTAGAGGTCCGCCACATCCCTGACAAGACCCTTTTCCAGAAGCTTCTCTATGAGCTTCTCCCCCAAGCCCCCGATGTCCATGGCCTTGCGGGAGGCATAGTGGCGGAGGGCCTCAAAGCGCTTGGCGGGGCACAAGGGGTTGGGGCAGCGGTGGACCTTGCCCTCCCTGAGGAGGCGGTGGCCGCACTCGGGGCAGGCCTCGGGCCAGAGGATGGGCCTCTCCTCCCCTGTCCGCCTCTCCTTGAGGACCCGGAGCACCTCGGGGATGACCCCGCCCGCCTTGTGCACGAGAACCCAGTCCCCAATGCGGATGTCCAGCTCCTCCATGTAGCCCTCGTTGTGGAGGGTGACCCGGCCCACCTCGCTTCCCCCTAGGAAGACGGGCTCCAGGAGGCCCACCGGGGTGATGCGCCCGGTCCGCCCCACCTGGAAGGCCACCTCTAAAAGCCGGGTCTCCTTCTCCTCGGCGGGGAACTTGTAGGCGAGGGCGAAGCGGGGGGCCCTGGCGGTGTAGCCCAGCTCCCGCCAGAGGGCGAGTTCGTCCAGCTTGACCACCACCCCGTCCGCCTCAAAGGGGAGGTTGGGCCTCTCCTCCAGCCAGGCCCGGTAGACCTCCTCCACCCCTTCCGCCCCCACGGCCCGGGCGAAGCCGTGCTCCACGGGGAAGCCCTTCTCCTGGAGCCAGAGGAGGAGGTCGTGCTGGGTCCTGAGGCCCGACTCCTCCAGCCCAAGCCCCAGGGTGTAGAACGTGGCCCTAAGGCCCCTTTTGGCGGTGATCCTGGGGTCTTTTTGCCTCAAGGACCCGGCGGCAGCGTTCCGGGGGTTTTTGAAGATCCGCTCCCCCCTTTCCTCCAGCTCCTCGTTGAGCCTCAGGAAGGCCGCTATGGGCATGTAGACCTCGCCCCGGACCTCGAGGCGGTCCGGGACCCCCTCTAGGCGGCGGGGGAGGGTGGGGATGGTGAGGAGGTTCTGGGTCACCTCCTCCCCCGTCTCCCCGTCCCCCCGGGTGGCCCCCCATACCAGGATGCCCCCCTCGTAGTAGAGGTTCACGGAAAGCCCGTCCACCTTGGACTCCACCGTATAGGCGAATGGGCCCCTCCGCCCCAGGGCCCGCTCTATCCGCTCCTCAAAGGCCCTGACCTCGTCCAGGGTGAAGGCGTTGTCCAGGGAGTACATGCGGCTTGGGTGGCGGATGGGCCGGAAGGTGGCCTCCAGGGGCCTCGCCCCCACCTGCTCCGTGGGGGAGTCGGGGCTTTTGAGCTCGGGAAAGCGCTCCTCCAGATCCTTGAGCTCCCCAAGGAGCCGGTCGTACTCGGCGTCGGAGATCTCCGGGGCGTCCAGGACATAGTAGAGGTAGTTGTGGTGGCGGATGAGGTCCCTGAGCTCGTTCACCCGCCTGCGGGCCTCCTCGAGGGTCATGCCCTAAGTTTACCCGGATGGGTATAATGGCCCCCGGCGAAGAGCCGCGGGAGGTTGAGATGAAACGAGCCTTGTTGCTTGTCGCAGCGATAGCCCTAGGCTTCAGCCTGGCCCAGGTCCGGGTGGGGATCGCCTTTGATGCGGGCGGCAAGTTTGACCGCTCCTTCAACCAGTCCGCCTGGGAAGGGGCCCAGAGGGCGGCCAGGGAGCTCCGGGTGCGCGTCTTTGACTTTGAGCCCGCCGACCCCTCCCAGGTGGGGCAGGGGATCCGCACCTTCGCCCAGGAGGGTTTTAACCTGGTGATCGGGGTGGGCTTCGCCAACGAGCCCCCCATCACCGCCACCGCCAGGGAGTTCCCCAGGGTGAACTTCGCGGTGATCGACGCCGTTCCCGGCGAGGGGCGGCTTCCCAACGCCTTGGGCCTCATGTTCCGCGAGCAGGAGGGCAGCTTCCTGGTGGGCTACATCGCCGGGAAGATGACCCGCACCGGGGTGGTGGGCTTCATCGGGGGGATGGACATCCCCCTCATCCACAAGTTTGAGGCAGGCTTCCGGGCCGGGGCCCAGCTGGCCTTCCGAGAGGACAACATCCAGGGCCGGGTGCTGGTGGGCTACGTGGGCAACACCCCCGCTGCCTGGAACGACCCCGCCAGGGCCAGGGAGATCGCCGCCGCCCAGGTGCGCCAAGGGGCGGACATCATCTACGCCGCCGCCGGCGGCTCGGGCGTGGGCCTCATCGACTACGTAAAGCAGACCCGGTGCCTCAGGGAGGGGGGCAACGTCCGTTTCGTGCGCCGGGCTGACCCCTACGCCCAGGTGCCCAAGTACCCCGAGTACACCCGGACCTGCGGCACCGACGGCAGCCGGGTTACCCCCCTCTTCTTCATCGGCGTGGACGCCAACCAGAACTACCTAGGGGACACGGACAACAACCCCGCCACCCTGAACCACGGCCTCACCTCCATGGTCAAGAGGGTGGACGTGGCCACCTACGAGGTCATCCGGAGCGTGGTGCAGGGGACCTTCAGGGGCGGGGTCCAGGAGTTCGGCCTGAACAACGACGGCGTAGGGTACGCCCTGGACGAGTACAACCGGGCCCTGATCCCCGCGAGCCTGGTCAACCGGGTGGAGGCCCTCAGGCAGCAGATCATCCGCGGCCAAATCCGGGTGCCGGACAGGCGCTAGGCCGGCCATCTCCCTGGGGGCCTCGGCCCCCGGGGTTTTGCCTTATACTCCGGCCGTGGGCAAGGCCTTGGTCCTGAAGGAGATCACGAAGCGCTTCCCCCTGGTCCTGGCCAACGACCGCATAAGTCTGGAGCTGGAGTGGGGGGAGGTGTTGGCCCTGGTTGGGGAGAACGGGGCGGGCAAGTCCACCCTGATGAAGATTGTCTACGGCCTCCAGCCCCCCGATCGGGGGGAGATGTGGGTAGACGGGAAGCCCTACAGGCCCAGAAGCCCACTGGACGCCATTCGGGCCGGGATCGGCATGGTGCACCAGCACTTCATGCTGGTGGAGCCCTTCACCGTTTTGGAAAACCTGGTGCTGGGCCTCGAGCCCGGAAGCCCCCTCTTCCTGAACCTGGAGGTGGCCCGGGAGCGGGCCTTGAGGCTCATGGAGGAGCTGGGCTTCCAGGTCCCCCTGGACGAGCGGGTGGAAAACCTCCCCGTGGGGCTCCAGCAACGGGTGGAGATCCTGAAGGCCCTCTACCGAAAGGCCAAGATCCTCATTCTGGACGAACCCACCGCCGTCCTCACCCCCAAGGAGGCGGAGGAGCTCTTCCGCTTCCTCCGCGGCTATGTGGCCAAGGGGAACGCCGCCATCTTCATCAGCCACAAGCTGAAGGAGGTCCTGGAGGTCTCGGACCGCATCACGGTGATCCGGGACGGGAGGGTGGTGGGCACGGTAAGGACCCAGGAGACCTCCGTGGAGGCCTTGGCCCGGATGATGGTGGGCCGGGAGGTGGTCCTCAGGGTGGAGAAGGGCCCCGCCAGGCCGGGGGAGGTGGTCTTGGAGGTGGAGGGCCTCGAGGCCCCGCCCCGCCTCAAGGGGGTGAGCTTTAGCGTGCGGGCGGGGGAGATCGTGGGCATCGCCGGGGTGGAGGGGAACGGCCAGACGGAGCTAGTGGAGGCCCTCACCGGCCTTCGCCGCCACCGGGGGGTGGCCCGCTACCTGGGCAAACCCCTTCCCTCCTCGGCCCGGGGTGTGAGGGAACTTCGAGTGAGCCACGTGCCCGAGGACCGGCTGGCCCGGGGCCTGGTCCTGGACTTCTCCGTCAAGGAAAACGCCATCCTGGGGGACCAGTACCGCCCCCCCTTCCGCGGTTTCCTGGGTTTCCTGGACCAAGGAGCCATGGAGGCCCACGCCAGGGCCTTGGTGGAGCGCTTTGACGTCCGCCCCCGCGCCACGGAGCCTTCCGCCCGCCGCCTCTCCGGGGGCAACCAGCAGAAGATCGTGGTGGGGCGGGAACTCCTCCGGGGCCCCAGGCTCCTGATCGCCGCCCAGCCCACCCGGGGCGTGGACGTGGGGGCCATTGAGTTCATCCACAAGGAGCTTTTAGCAGCCCGGGACCAGGGCCTGGCGGTGCTTCTGGTCTCCGCCGACCTCTCGGAGATCCTCGCCCTTTCCGACCGCATCCTGGTCATGCACGGGGGCCGGATCGTGGGGGAGCTCACCCCCGAGGAGACCACGGGGGTTGATGAGGAACGCCTGGGCCTTCTGATGGCGGGAGTCCCCGCCTGATGCCACCCCATCCTGGCCCAAGGCCCCGGTCCAGCTAGGCGCTCATTCGCGGAACTCCCCCTGGACCTGGAGGAGGACCACCACCTCCCCCGTCCTCAGGGCGTAGCGCACCCGCTCCCCCCGCACAAAGCCCCTCTCGTCCCGGCTCTCCACCCCACCATAGAGGTAGGCGTACCCCTCCTTCTCCTGGAGGAGGGCCCTTTCCGCCTTGGTGGTGCGCCCCCCCTGGACGAACTCCACCCCGCCCAGGAGCCACAGCCGGTCCTCATCCAGGAGGTAACGCAGGCCTCCCGCCCTGCCTCTTAGAGGCCTCTCCCCCTCCCTCTGGACCTCGAGGGGACCTTCCACGAGGGCCTCCCCGGTCTCGTTGCGGTAGCGGAGGCGGCTGCCCTTGACCCGCACCGCTCCCTGGGCCAGCCACACCTCCCCCGGCCTGGGATCCAGGAGAAGGTACCCTTCCTCCTCCAGAAAGCGGGCCCCGCCCCCGGAGAGGAAGAGGGCCTCCCCTCCTCCCCGCTCCACCACGCCCAAAGGCCCCCGGGCCTCCACCTCCTCCCCCAGGCGCACCTCCACCCCCTTGGGGTCGTAGAGGACGAGGCGCAGGTAGCGCTCCGCCTTCCCCTCCCCCGCCCGCCTCAGGCGCATCAAGTAGGGGAGGCCTTCCCTTTGCAGGTTGGGGTTGAAGGCGACCTCCACCCGCTCCCCGGCCTCAAGCCCCTCCTCCACCGCGCTCCCCCCATCCAGGAAAAACTCCCTATCCCCAACCCGCGCCCGCTCCCGGGAAAGCTCCCTTAGCTCCCCCACGTGGAGGTCGCCGTAGTCGGCGTAGAAGAGGCTCCCCTCCTCCCCGCTCACCCAGGCCACCACCCTCTTGTCCTTGCGGAGGAGCTCCACCTGGGGGCGGAAGACCTCCTCCTGCACCTCCGCCAGGACCAGGCCGAGCCCCAGGAGGGGGACCAGGAGAAGGGCGCGGGAGGAGGGCACGGGGGCTCACCTCTCGCCGAGCTTGCGGAACTCCTCCACCGGGAGGCGGAAGGGGCGGCCGTAAACCCGGACCTGCTGGCGGTTCACGTTGTGGAGGAGGGTGGAGCCGGAAAGGCGGAAGCCCTCCTTCCTGTTCTCGCTGACCGCGGGCCTCCCCAGCACGATGGCCTCCCCCGTGGTGTCGTCGTAGTAAAGGCTCTCCCCTGTGGTCAAGAGGTCCCCGTCCTGGAGGCGTACCCCTCCGGTGGCGATGAGCCTTCTGGACCCCGTGAGGCTCCGCACCTCCCGGGCCCGGATCACCAGATCCCCCTCCCTGCGCTTGCGGATGAGGACCACCTCCCTGGGGTCGGTGAAGACCGCCAGGCCCCTCTCCTCCTCGTAGTAGACGAAACCCGCCCGGCCCTCCTGGTTGCCGCTCCTGAGGAAGGCGTTCTCGCTGGTGGAGGTGTCCGTGTCCACCTGGAAGGTCATGCGCCCCGCCTCCACCTCCACGGGGTCCTCCCCGGGCCGGGGGGCCTGGCGCATCCTGGCCGGGCCCAGAAGCTCCCCCTCCCCGGTGCTCTCCCGGTAGACCAGGACCGGGCCCCGGGCCTCCACCCTGGCCCTCCTCACCACCACGCCCCCCTCAAAGCGGGCCTCCCTCTCCCCCTCCGCCCCCTGCATGGTCTTGCCCCTGGGGGCGGTCAGGGTGGCCCTGGGGGCCTGGATCTCCAGGTCCTTGACCCGGCCCCTCACCCCCCCCTCAAAGGTCCAGGGGCCGAAGCGCAGATCCCCGGAGAGCCTACCGCCTTCCACCTGGATGACCCGCACGCCCGAAGCCGCCAAGGCCACGCCGAAAAGCAGCAACACAGCTAGTCGCGTCACGCGCTACCCCCTTCCACGGTGCAAGGGCCAAAGCTCCCCCCGGCGGGAAACTCAAACCGGGGGCTATCCGCCTCCATCCGCTCCAGGGCGAAGTCCGAGCGGAAGTCCAGGGCCTCCCCCCGAAGGTTGGGGGCCTCGAGGCGCAACCAAGGGGCCAGAAAGCCCTCCTTCTGCCGGATGAGGACCTCCCCCCTTCCGGGAGCGGAGAGCTCCAGGCGGTAACACCCCCTCAGGATCTCCACCCGGGCGTAGGGGGCGCGGAGGTTGTCCCCCGCCTCCACCACCACCTCGGGGGCGAGGAGGCGGAGGTCCAAGCGGCCCTCCACGTACCGGGCCCCGGAAATCCCACCCCGGATGCGGAACACCCCGCCCTCCTCCACCATCTCCTCCGCCCTAAAGCGCCACTCCACCCCTTCCTCCTCGGGGAAGAGGGTGAACTCCACCCCCATGAGGCGCACCCCGGGGCCCGCCTCCGGGGCCCCGGGGGGACGAAGCCAGACCGGGAGCAGGGCAAGGGCGAGCCCGCCCAGAAGGAGGAGGGGAAGGTACCGCCCCACGCCTTCCACCATAGCCCAAACCCTTTGAGAAACATGACGCCTAGCCCAAGACGTCCCGAGGATCCCTCCGCACCCGGAGGTTGACCCAGGTCCTGCGCAGGCGCAAAAGGGCCCTTAGGGGACGGTAAAAGGGGGAGAGGGGCAGGGCGTAGGCCGGAAACTGCACCCTCTTCCCCCCAAACCCCTCCTTGAAGCGGAAGAGGCCCTCGGCGTGGCTCCCCTCTGGGGTCCTGGGCACCCCCCAGAGGTCGTAGACCCGGTAGCCCCGGGCCATCCCGTGGCGGATAGCCGCCAGGTGCATCCCCATGGGGGCCTTGGCCTCGGGGTGCTTGCGGGCGCTGCCCCCATAGAGGTAGGCCACCTTGCCGGCGAAGCCCACGATGAGCCCCGCCGCCAGGGCCTCCCCATCCTTTCGGGCCAGGGCCAAGAAGGCCTCGCCCAGGGGCTGGTTCATCTCCTTGAGGACGGCCCGGTAATACCCCTCTGCGTGTTGGAGCAGCCTAGCCCGGCGGTTGGTCTCCGCAAAGAGGCGGAAAAACTCGGGGAAGGCCTCCTCCCCCTCTATGGCAAGCTCCACGCGCCTCAGGGCCAGGCGGGCGTTCCTGCGGTGCATCTCCTTCATGCCCCTTAGGAGGGCCTCCTCCCCTTGGGTGAGGTCCAGCCAGAGGGAATGGCCAGGCTGGATGGGCTCTTCTTGGAAGAGGCCAGCGAAGGTGGGGGGAGCCTCCCCAACGGGAAGCCCCGCCTCCGGCTCCAGGACCAGGTGGGTGCCCCGCACCCCCTTGGCCAGGGCCCGGGCCACCCGGGGAAGGTCCTCGAGGCGCCCTAGGGCGGGCCCCCTAGGGGCGTAGGCCAGGCAAAGCCCTCCGGGAAGGGGCCTCAGGAGGACCTGGGCAGCCCCGAGGGGGCTTCCTCCCTCCAGGACCAAAAGGCGCCTGGGCTCCCAGCCGGTGAGGCGCTTCACCTCCCCCCAGCCCCAGGACTGGAGGGGGCTGGCGATGGGAAAGCCCGCCACCAGGCGGTTCCAGGCCTCCGATTCCTTGATCTCCACGAGCTCCAGCACCCCTCAAGGGTACAGGAGGGAGGCCAGCTCTTCCACCAGACCGCCCCCCTCCAGGGGAAGCCCTTTGGCTCTCAGGTACTCCTGGAGGGCCTCGGCGAAGCGGGGGTCCTGGACCCGGGAGGCCCGCTCCCCGATGGATAGGAGAGGCCAGCCATAGGCCAGGTGGCCCAGGAGGTCGTAGAGGTCGTATTCCCCCGGGAGGATCCGCCTCAGGAGGGCTTCGGTCCAACCCTTGGCCATGAGGTTCTGCAGGAGGGCCTTTCGGCTTGGCGTCCTCCGCCAAAGGGCCTTGAAGCGCCCCTCCTCGGGCAGGGCCTGGGCCAGGCGGGCCCGCACCTCCTCTAGGGAGGCCACCCGCTCCCCCCCGGGCAGGAGGTAGCCCTCCCGGGCCAGAAGGCCCTCCACCGCTTGCTTCAACCTACGCCCGGTGACGGGCTTTTCCAGGAAAAGGTCGGCCCCCAAGGCCTTCCCCATCTCCCCGAGCTCGCGCCCCCCGCCCGTGAAGAGGATCACCGGCACCTTGGCAAGCCGCCGCACCGCCCGGATGCGGCCCAGGAGGGTGAGGCCATCCATTTCGGGCATCGTGACATCCAAGACGATGAGGTCGGGGGTCTCCTTCCTGAGGTATTCCAGGGCCGCTTTGGCGCCCTCCGCCAGCACCACCTCGTGGCCCGAGCCGCTGAGGACCACCTCGAGGAGGTGGCGGATGCCGGGGTCATCGTCCACCACCAAAAGCCTCGCCACCGACCCCATGCTAACGGAGGAGGCCAAGGGCAGGAAAGGGCCGTGTACCATAGGGATCATGAGGATCGCCTTCCAGGGCACCGAAGGGGCTTACAGCGAGGAGGCTCTCCTCAAGAGCTTTCCTGGAGCCACCCCCCTGGGCTTCCCCACCTTTCACCAGGTCTTTGAGGCGGTGGAGGGAGGAGAGGCGGAGCTCGGGGTGGTGCCCGTGGAGAACACCACCGCGGGGAGCATCAACCAGACCTACGACCTCCTCTTGGAAAGCGACCTCCACGTGGTAGGGGAGATCGTCCACCGGGTGGAGCACTGCCTCCTGGCCCCCAAGGGTACGGAGCTCAAAGACCTGAAGGCGGTGAAGAGCCACCCCCAGGCCCTGGCCCAGTGCGACGGCTTCCTAGCCCGGATGCGCCTCATCCCCATCCCCGTCTACGACACCGCCGGGGCGGCCAGAAGCCTGGCGGAGACGCCCGAGCCTGGGGTGGGGGCCATCGCCTCCAGGCGGGCTGGGGAGCTCTACGGCCTCGCGGTCTTAGCGGAAAACCTAGAGGACTACCCCCACAACTACACCCGCTTCTTCGTCATCGGCCGGGAAGAGGCAAAAAAGGGGGAAGGCCCCCACAAGACCAGCGTCGTCTTCGCGGTGCGCCACCGGCCCGGGGGGCTCTTGGAGGCCCTCAAGGTCTTCGCCGAGGCGGGGGTGAACCTCACCAAGCTGGAGTCCAGGCCCAGGCGGGACAAGCCCTTCAGCTACCTCTTCTACCTGGACCTCGAGGGCCACGTGGAGGACCCGGGGCCCGCCCAGGCCCTCCTGGCCCTCCTCCGCCGGGCCGCCTTCTTGAAGGTACTGGGCTCTTACCCCGCCTTCAGAAACGGGGTCTAGCCCGGGCGCACATCCACCACAAGCTCCCCCGCGGCCCTGAGGCGCTCGGGGACCCCCGCAGCGTCCTCCCCCACCACCCGCAAAACCAGGCGCTGGTACCCGTCATGACGGGCGGCAGTGGCGATGGAGACGATGTTGGCCGGGGGAACCGCTTGGGCCATCCGGGCCAGGGCCCCGGGCGTGTCGGGGATGTCCACGGCGATGCGCAGGCCTCCAAGCTTCAGTCCCAAGACCTCCACGAAGGCCCGGAGCACGTCGGTGACGGTAATGATCCCCACGAGCCCATCCCCCTCCATCACCGGAAGGCCGCCGATCTTCTTCTCCTCCATGATCAGGGCAGCCCTTTCCAAGGGCTCGTCCACCCCCACGGTGATCACCGGCTTGGCCATGACCTCCTCCACCGTGAGCTTGGAGAGGAGGTAGTTCATCTCCCAGACGGAGAGGGTAGTGGCCTTGGAGGGCATGGCGTCCTTGAGGTCCTTGTCGGTGACCAGGCCCACCAGTTTTCCATCCTTGACCACGGGGAGGCGGCGGAACCCCTTCTTCTTCAACAGGTTTATGGCTTCCAAAACGGGGGCATCTGGGGCTACGGTGAAGGGGTCCTTGGTCATCCAGTCCCTGACCAGCATGGTTTCCCTCCACTTCCAGTCTACCGCGGCTCCAGGTGAAGAACGTCCCCGCCCCGAAGGGCGGGGCGAGGGGGGTATCCGGCCTAGCGCAGGTTGGCCCCTAGGACTACCCGGCTCAACCTTTGCCCGCCGAAGCCGGAGAAGTACTCCCCATCTAGGAAGACCCCCGTCCTGGGTTCCAGGAGCACCTCTACCCCTAGGGAAAGGTGGAGGCCCAGGTCCCCCCGGTTGCTAAAGCGCCCAGCAAGCCCCCCGCCGAAGTAGGGCCGGATACCCCTAAGGGCCCGGTCCACCTGGCCCAGATCGGGCTTGAAGAGGACCTCCCCCGCCACGAGGAAGCTGGGGCCCCCGGGGAAGAGGTCGGCGAAGCCCCGGAAGGCCAGGTTGGGCTCCAGGGGAACCTCGAGGCCCAGGCCCAGCCCGGGCCCGGGGTCGGGCAGGGAAAGCCTGAAGCTAAGCGCCCTCTGGGCGGAAGCCAAGGAGCCTAGAACGCCAACCAGCAGAAGGATCCAAACCGCTTTGCGCATATCCCAAACCTCCCGCGGGCATCCTAACCCGTATTCCCCTAAAAGGCAAAGGGATTCCCTCTCACCTTGGGCTAACCCTGGGCCGGTAAGCTTGGCCCCATGAAGCAGCTTCCCCTAGCGGTCCTCTTCCTAGCCCTGCTGGCCCTCCTCACCCCCATGCTGGCCCAGAACCGGAACGTGGCCACCCGCATAGGCTTCGTGGACGCGGACGCCCTGGTCCAGGCCCACCCCGACTACAGGAGGGTGCAGGAGCTCCAGGCCCAAGCCCGCCGGGAGCTCGCCCCTCTGGAGGAGAGGCTCAGGCCCCTGGACCAGAAGGTGCGCGCCGGCCAGGCCAGCGCCAGGGAACGCCAGGACCACGAGGCCCTGATGAAGAGCTACCAGGACACCTTGAAGAAGTGGCAGGATCGGCAGAACGCCCTGCTAAAGCCCATCCTGGAGGAGGTGGACGGGGCCATCGCCAAGGTGGCCAAGGCCCAGGGCTTCGCCGTGGTCATGAGCCGCCAGGTGGCCGCCCAGTCGGGGCTTGTGGTCTATGCGGACGAGGACACCGACCTCACCCAGGCCGTCCTCCGGGAACTGAGGCGCTAGCCCCTTCCCCCTCCCCCCGGGGGCCCCATGATCCCCGGGGCTTTATATAATGCCCCCGATGGCCAAGAGGAAGCCCGCCAAGCCCAACCGGGACCTCGAGGCCCTGGCCGCGCTGGTGGGCGCCTTGGGTTTCTTCCTCCTCGCCCCCCTCTTCCTCCCCACCGCCCTCCTGGGGGAGTTCGTACAGGAGAGCTTCTACCGCCTCCTGGGGCCTCCCGCCTACCTGGTGCCCTTGGCCCTCCTCCTCCTGGCCTACGCCCTCTACCGCCACCACCCCCTCAAGCCCCTCCTCCGCCACCTCCTCTACGCCCACCTCCTAGCCCTGGCCCTTACCCCCCTCCTCCCCCCTTTTGGCCGGCTGGGCTTAGGGCTGAGGCAGGCCCTCGAGGTCCAGGCCGGGGTCCTGGGCCTCCTCCTTCCCGTCCTTTTGGCCTCCTTGGTCCTGGACCTCTGGCGGGGAAGGCCCCCCTTCCACCTGCTCCTGAGCCTCCTGGGCCTGGGGGTGGAGGGGGTGCGGCGGGCGCGCCACGGGATCAAGACCCTCCTCCTCAGGGCCCAGATCGCCCGCCTCGCCCGCCTTTACCCCGAGCACACCACCCTAAAGACCCTGGGCAGGAGCCTCTCCCCAGGGGAGCTCCCCGAAGTGGCGAAGGCCCTAAGGGCCTTTCTGGAAGAGCGGGCCCGGGAGCTGGAAAAGCGCCTTTCGGAAACGCAAAGGCCCCTGGAGCCTAGGCTGCTGGCCCTCCTCCAGGGGCTGGGGAACCCCATCCCCGGGGAAGGCCCCCTGAGGGATGCCCTGGAGGAGAGGCGGGCTGCCCTCCGCCTGGAGGCCCAGGCCCTCATGGCCCGCCTGAAGAGCCTCCACGCCCTCCCCAAGGTGGCCCCAAGCCCCAGGGGGCTCCTCAGGGGCCGCCGCCTCCTAGAGGAGAGGCGGGCCCGCTGGGAGGAGCTATCCGGGCTCCTAGAGGACCTCGAGGCCCGCCATCAGGAGCTCTCCCGCTGGCTCCCCTACCTGGAGGCCTCCCCCGAAGAGGGGAAGGAGGCCCTCCGGGCCCTCCTCACGGGGGGCGAGCCCCCCAGACCCCTTGCCCCTGATCCCCCGGCCCCAAAGCCCCTTGACCTGGACCTGGTCTTTCCCGAGCCCATCCAGGAGCCCAAACCCAAGCGGCAGGTGGACGCGCGGGCGGCCGTGGCCACCCTCGCCCTGCCCGCCCCGGACCTCCTGGACCCCCCCGAGCCCAAGGGAACCCAACGCACCCTGGAGGAGGAGGCGGAGCGGCTCAAGCGGGCCATCGGGGAGACCCTACGGCACTTCGGGGTCCAGGCGGAGGTGGTGGGGCACGCCCGGGGGCCTTCGGTGACCCGCTACGAGCTCCTCCCCGCCCCAGGGGAGAAGATCAGCCGGATCCAGAGCCTGCAAAACGACCTGGCCCGCGCCCTGGCCGTGGGGGCGGTGCGCATCGAGGCCCCCATCCCGGGGAAGAACACCGTGGGCCTCGAGGTGCCAAACCCCAAGAGGGAGCTGGTCCGCCTCTCCGAAGGGGTCCTCTCCCCCGCCTTCCAAAACGCCAAGGCCCTCCTCCCCCTCATCCTGGGCAAGAGCATCGAGGGGGAGATCTGGGTGCGGGACCTCGCCCGGATGCCCCACCTCCTCATCGCCGGGTCCACGGGAAGCGGCAAGAGCGTGGCCATCCACACCCTGATCGCAAGCCTCCTCTTCAAGCACCTCCCCACCTCCTTGCGCCTCCTCCTCATCGACCCCAAGATGGTGGAGCTCACCCCCTACGAGGGCATCCCCCACCTGGTGCGCCCGGTGGTCACGGGCCCCGAGGAGGCAGCCGGGGTCCTCCAGGGGGCGGTGGCCCACATGGAAAGGCGCTACCGGATGATGAGCGGGGTGGGGGCCCGGAACCTGGAGCAGTACAACGTCAAGGTGGGCCCCGAAGAAGCCCTTCCCCACCTGGTCATCGTGGTGGACGAGCTCGCCGACCTGATGATGACCGCCCCCAAGGAGGTGGAGGGCGCCATCCTGCGCCTGGCCCAGATGGCCCGGGCCACGGGGATGCACCTCGTCCTCGCCACCCAGCGCCCCAGCGTGGACATCCTCACCTCCCTCATCAAAGTGAACATCCCCGCCCGCCTGGCCTTTGCCGTCTCCAGCGGCTTTGACTCCCGCACCATCCTGGATGCCCAGGGGGCGGAAAAGCTCATCGGCCAGGGGGATGCCCTCTTCCACCAGCCGGGCCTGCCCAAGCCCGTGCGCCTCCAGGTGCCCTACATCTCCGAGGAGGAGGTGCAGCGCCTGGCCAGCTTCCTCCGGGCCCAGAGTTACGAAGACGGCTTCGCCGAGGCCTACGCCGGGGACTTTGAGCCCCCCAAGGCCGAGGTGACGGGTCCAGGGGAGGTGGACTTCTCCGATCCCCTCCTCAAGAAGGCAGCGGAGATCGTGGTGGAGGAAGGCTACGGTTCGGTGAGCCGCCTGCAGCGCAGGCTCTCCATCGGCCACGCCCGGGCCGGGAAGCTCATGGACGCCCTCGAGGCCATGGGCATCGTGGGCCCGGCCCGGGGGTCCAAGCCAAGGGAGGTCCTCATCACCAAGGAGCAGCTCAAGGACTTCTTTGGCTAGTGTGTTAACATGGGCCCTTGTGGAAACGGTGCCGGGCGGGCGCTGGGTGGCGGAGATCTACGGGTGCGACCTGGACGTTCTGGAAAACCCCAGGATGGTGGAGGCAGCCCTCCTAGACGCAGTGATGCGCCTGGGGGCTCCCAAGGGCTCAGCCCAGTCCGTGGTCTACAAGTTCCATCCCCAGGGCCTCTCC